>CAMKNF010000026.1 GCA_946414115.1 uncultured Ruminococcus sp.
ACCTTGTAACGGAGTTGCTTAGAACTTGTGATTCAATTGATATTATCGGTATTGATAATATGAATGATTATTATGATGTTTCAATAAAAGAATATCGATTAAACAAAATTGAGGAACTCGTAAAAAACAGACCTAATTCAAAATGGATATTTATTAAAGACAGCATTTCAAATCGCAAAATTATTGATAAAATTTTTAATAATTATAAACCGCAGATTGTCGTTAATCTTGCAGCACAGGCAGGAGTTCGTTACAGCATTACAAATCCGGATGTATATATTGAAAGCAATTTAGTTGGTTTCTATAATTTATTGGAAGCCTGCAGACATTCATATGACGGCGGAGCTTCAGGTGTGGAACATTTAGTGTATGCGTCAAGCTCGTCTGTTTATGGTTCTAATAAAAAGATTCCGTATTCTACCGATGATAAAGTTGACAATCCGGTATCTTTATATGCGGCCACAAAGAAAAGTAACGAGCTGATGGCTCATGCATATTCGAAACTTTATAATATTCCGTCTACAGGCTTGCGCTTTTTTACCGTTTACGGTCCGGCCGGACGTCCTGATATGGCATATTTTAGTTTTACCAATAAGTTAATTAATAATGAAATGATAGAGATTTTTAATTATGGTAAATGTAAGCGAGATTTTACATATATTGATGATATTGTGCACGGAGTTAAATTGGTAATGCAGGCTGCACCGGAAAGAAAAACCGGTGCAGATGGATTGCCGATTCCGCCGTATTCTATATATAACATAGGAAACAATCAGCCTGAAAATCTATTGGATTTTGTAGATATTCTGCAGCAAGAGTTAATTAAAGCTGAAGTACTTCCTGCTGATTATGAATTTGAAAAGCACAAAAAACTTGTTCCAATGCAGCCGGGGGATGTACCTGTTACATATGCGGATACAACAGCTTTAGAGCGTGATTTTGGTTTTAAGCCCAGTACAGGCTTAAGAGAAGGATTAAGAAAATTTGCCGAATGGTATAAGATATTCTATAATGTTTGAGAGGAGAAAAGTAAATGGGTGGTTATAACATAGCTGTTGCAGGAACCGGATATGTTGGACTTTCTATTGCAACATTACTCGCACAGAATAATCATGTTGTTGCAGTAGATGTTGTCCCCGAAAAAGTAGAACTGATAAATAATAAAAAATCTCCCATTAAGGATGAATATATAGAGAAATATTTATCGGAAAAAGAACTTGATCTTACCGCCACTCTGGATTCTGAAAAAGCGTATTCAGATGCGGAGTTTGTGGTTATTGCTGTACCAACAAATTATGACAGTAAGAAAAATTATTTTGATACATCTGCCGTGGAGAAAGTAATTGATCTTGTGATAAGATATAATCCTGATGCAATTATGGTTATTAAGTCCACTATACCGGTAGGATATACTGCAGGAATTCGAAAAAAGACAGGTTGCAGAAACATTATTTTCAGTCCGGAATTTTTGCGAGAGTCGAAGGCGTTGTACGATAATCTTTATCCTTCGAGAATTATTGTCGGAACCGATCTTAAATATGAGCGTTTGGTAAAAGCGGCTAATATTTTCGCCGGTATTCTTAAGGAAGGTGCAATAAAAGAAAATATTGAAACTTTAATTATGGGCTTTACCGAAGCGGAAGCTGTCAAGCTTTTTTCTAATACATATTTGGCTTTAAGAGTTAGCTATTTTAATGAATTAGATACGTATGCAGAGATAAAGGGATTGGATACGAGGCAGATTATCAAGGGAGTGTGTCTTGATCCCAGAATAGGAGATCATTATAACAATCCTTCATTTGGTTACGGAGGATATTGTTTGCCTAAAGACACAAAGCAGCTATTGGCAAATTATGCGGACGTGCCTCAAAATATGATTTCAGCTATTGTTGAAAGTAATCGTACACGCAAAGATTTTATTGCAGAACGTGTGTTGAAAATTGCGGGAGCATATGAAATAAATGATAGTTGGGATGTAAATAAAGAGGGGGATGTTGTAATTGGGGTTTATAGATTGACGATGAAATCAAACAGCGATAATTTTCGCCAAAGCTCAATTCAAGGCGTTATGAAGCGTATCAAGGCTAAAGGTGCTACTGTAATTATATATGAACCTACACTTGAAGATGGGATCACTTTTTTTGGGAGTAAGGTCATTAATGATTTAGATAGGTTTAAGTCGGAATGTGATGCAATTATTGCAAACAGGTACGATGAATGTTTGAATGATGTTAAAGATAAGGTTTATACAAGGGATCTTTTTAAACGAGATTAAAGTATATATAAGAAGTAGTTTAATAATAAAAATTATTTAATGATAAGGCTATAGCAAGGTAATAAGGTGTATTTTTATCTTAATTACCGATAAGTGCAACGATTTTCAATATATCACATTTTGCCACCTTATATATGATCGATAATGTTTATTTTATAAAAGATGACAACAGTACAGGGTCAGAATTATTTATATATATTAATCTTTAGTGATTAAATAGATAAAATAAAAGAATACCGTTATTTATTATTCTTATTACAATTTGACACAATAATATATATGTAGTATAATAATTTTAAGTATAATTTTTATTTATTTGTTTTTTGTTAATGATTTAAGTCGAATTTAGGGGTATTGAGGCTTATGAGGATTAATGTTCGCAAGCTGGTTCTTGCATTGGCTGATATTTTTATTATTGTAATCAGCGGGTTGATTGTAAATTTCATACTGTCTTTCTTTGATTTTATCGGTGCAGAGGCAAGTAAGGGCTTGCTCTATTACATCATAGTTGATTTGCTTATGTGCATCGTTATGATGTTCCTTATGGGCGGTTATTCAAGGCTCTGGCGGTACTTTGATGTCAAAGACTATCTTGTGTGCGCATTAGCGATGGCGTTCGGATTTACTCTGGGATATGTTGTTTCTATGTTTTTACAGGTTCCGCAGAGAATTATATTTGTCTTATGCTATTTCCTTGTTGCGACAATCGGTGTGCTTGCGTTCAGGCTTATATTTAAACGCACTTTTCTTGATTTGACCGAGGCAGGTCGTGCCGATGCGTACGAGCGTACGCTTATTGTAGGTGCAGGAAATGCAGGAAGAATGATTCTGACCGAAATTCAAAATGCTCGCTATGACCAAAACAGTCCGGTACGCAATATTCTTCCCGTTTGTTTTGTTGATGACGATATAACAAAGCTGAGAAGCAAGATAAACGGCGTTGAGGTTGTCGGAACTACCCCGGAGATTCCGAAGATTTGTGAAGATTATCATATCGACAGTATCATTGTTGCGCTCCCGTCCTGCGAAGAGGAGGACAAGCGCAGAATCCTCGATTTTTGCTCAAAAACCGAGTGTAAAATCAAGGTGGTACCCTATTTAAGCGAATTGCTTTTTGACGATAAGCATACTCAGCTTATCTCTCAGGCAAAGGAAATCAAAATTGAAGATTTGCTCGGCAGAAAGCCGATTGAGTTTAACAAAGAGGAAATCCGCAGCTTTATTACAGGCAAGGTATGCCTTGTAACAGGCGGCGGCGGTTCTATCGGCAGCGAGCTTGTAAGGCAGATTGCAAAGTATTCGCCCAAGCAGATTATTATTGTAGATATTTACGAAAATAACGCATATGATATACAACAGGAGCTGGTGCTTGAATACGGCACGTCGCTCAATCTCGCAACGATTATTTCTTCGGTGCGTGATTACGACAAAATGGACGTGATTTTCAGAAAATACCGTCCACAGCTTGTTTTTCATGCAGCGGCTCACAAGCACGTTCCGCTTATGGAAACAGTGCCTGAGGAAGCTGTTAAGAACAACATCTTCGGCACATTCAACGTTGCAACGCTTGCCGAGTTTTACGGCGTTGACAAGTTTGTTATGATTTCAACCGACAAGGCTGTAAATCCGACAAACGTAATGGGTGCGACAAAGCGTGCCTGCGAAATGATTATTCAGTACAAGGCACAGACGAGTACGCACACGGAGTTCGTTACAACTCGCTTTGGTAACGTGCTCGGCTCGAACGGTTCGGTAATTCCGCTTTTCCGCAGACAGATTGAAAGCGGTTCTCCCGTAACCGTAACTCACCCCGATATTATCAGATATTTTATGACGATTCCCGAGGCTGTTTCGCTTGTGCTTGAAGCAGGAGCAATGGCAAAGGGCGGCGAAATATTTGTTCTTGATATGGGTGCGCCGGTTAAGATTACAACGCTTGCGGAGAATCTTATCCGTATGTACGGAAAGGTTCCGTATAAAGACGTTCCGATTATATTTACGGGACTTCGCCCCGGCGAAAAGCTGTTTGAGGAGCTTCTTATGGACGAGGAAGGTCTTGAATCAACTGCAAATAAAAAAATATTTATAGGCAACCAGATTGACATTGACGCAGAGGATATGCTTGCAAAGCTTCATAACCTCAGAAAAGCGGCTGATGAAAATGACAGCGAAAAGACTGTTGAGCTGTTGAGCGAGATGGTGCCGACATTCAATCATCAGGTCAACTGATTAAAAAGGATAAGTATCTTTTGAAAGGGAGAAAAAGGTATGTGTGGTATTGTTGGATACGTAGGTCACAGAGATTGCAGTGATGTGCTTGTAAGCGCATTGACTAAGCTTGAATACAGAGGTTACGACTCGGCAGGTATTGCTGTTTTTGAGAACGGCGAAATCAAAACTGTCAAGACAAAGGGTAAGCTTAAGGATTTAGAGGATAAGCTTGCGACTGTCGGAAAGCCCGGCGGTCATATTGGTATAGGTCACACAAGATGGGCTACTCACGGTGAGCCGTCGGACGTTAATTCACATCCGCACAGTGGCGCACGAGTTACAATCGTTCACAACGGAATTATCGAAAATTACATAGAGTTAAAAGAGTTTTTGGTTTCAAAGGGCAGAGAGTTCATAAGCGACACCGACACAGAGGTCGTTGCACAATTGCTCGACTACAAATATAACGGAAATCCGCTTGAAACTATTGACGCTGTTATGGCGGAGCTTAAGGGCTCGTTTGCGCTCGGAATTATGTTTAAGGACTTCCCCGACAGAATTTTTGCAGTCCGCAGAGAAAGTCCGCTTATTGTCGGCGTTGCCGAGGGCGAGTGCTTTATTGCATCGGACGTTCCTGCAATTTTACAGTACACAAGAGATTACTATCTGCTTGAACACGACGAAATTGCAACATTATCGGGCGAGGGCGTTGCTTTTGTCGATGAGCATCTTGACCCGATTGAAAAGGAATTAAAGACGGCTGACTGGGATATGGAGGCTGCCGAAAAGGGCGGTTATCCTCATTTTATGATTAAGGAAATCAACGAACAGCCAACCGCTATAAGAACAACTATAATGCCCAGAATCAAGGACGGTTTGCCCTGCCTTGAGGAGTGCGGCATTACGCTTGATAAGCTGAAGGACATCAATAAAATTACGATTGTAGCCTGCGGTACTGCAATGCACGCAGGAATGGTAGGAAAATACGTTATTGAGGATCTTGCAAGAGTTCCCGTAAACGTGGATATTGCTTCCGAGTTCCGCTACAGAAATCCGATTGTCGGCAAGGGCGACCTTGTTATAATCATCTCGCAGTCGGGCGAAACTGCCGACAGCCTTGCCGCAATGCGCCTTGCAAAGCAGAAGGGTGCAACTACGCTTGCTATTGTAAACGCAAAGGGCAGTTCGATTGCACGTGAGGCAGATATGCTTATCTATACGCTTGCAGGTCCCGAAATTGCCGTTGCATCGACAAAGGCTTATATTACACAGCTTTCTGTTGTTTATCTTTTTGCCTTTGAGCTTGCGCTTGCAAAGGAAACCGTAAGCGTTGCAGAGTGCAAAAGACTTGTGTCTGCACTGATGAAAATGCCCGAGGCAGTTCAGTATGTTATCGACAACTGCGAGGAGAAATGTAAATATATCGCAACAAAGCTTGTTACGGCTGAAAGTCTGCTGTATATCGGCAGAGGTCTTGACTATGCCCTTTCAATGGAGGGCTCGCTGAAGCTCAAAGAGGTTTCGTATATTCACTCCGAAAGCTATGCGGCCGGCGAGCTTAAGCACGGCACAATTTCGCTTATTGACGAGGATATGCCTGTTATTTCGGTTGCTACACAGACCGACGTAATACCAAAGACCATCAGCAATATTGTTGAGGTCAAGTCAAGAGGAGCAAAGATTATTCTTGTATGTACGGACGCCTGTGCAAGAGAGCTTAAGGACGGCGTGGCTGATTATGTTGTGGAAATTCCGCATACAGAGGAGCTTTTAATGCCGATTACGGCTGTAGTTCCGCTCCAGCTGCTCGCATATTACACCTCAATCAACAGAGGAAACGACCCCGATAAGCCAAGAAACCTTGCAAAATCCGTTACGGTGGAATAATTTTCATAATGATAGGACTGATAATATGAAAACTTCGGTTTTGGATTGGCTTGATAATACTGCCGGAAAGTATGCCGGCAAGACGGTTTTTGCCGACGAAAACAGAAAGATTACTTTTTCTGAATTTAACAATTACACAAAATCAATTGGAACTTATCTTGCCCGACTCGTTTCGGGCAATGCTCCTGTTGTCGTTATGAGTGGACGTCATGTGCTGACGCCCGCTGGTTTTCTCGGCGTTGTAAGGGCAGGATGCTTTTATGCGCCGATGGACGCCACAATGCCGCTGTCAAGATTGAACAGCATACTGGGTGTAATAAAGTCAGATTTTATGCTTGTAGACAAAGAGCACCTTGAAACGGCGAAAAAACTTGACTTTAGCGGAAAAATAATTATCATAGATGATATAATATCGACAATTCCCGATGAAAACTTGCTAAATAAGACTTGCTCGGGGCTTACCGAGATTTCACCGCTTTATGTGATTTTTACCTCGGGCTCTACGGGTGTGCCAAAGGGCGTTATTACCTCGCACCATTCGCTGATGTGCTACATTGACGCAGTTTGCAAAGTGCTTGACATTAAAGAAAGCGATGTTCTGGGCAACCAGTCGCCGCTTGACTACATTGCCGCTGTGAGAGATATTTATCTTCCGCTTAAGACGGGTGCGTCAACGGTGATTATCCCGAAAAACGAGTTTTCAATGCCGACAGAGCTGTTTGAAACACTCAACAAGAACAGGGTGACTGCGCTATGCTGGAGTGTTGCGGGAATTGAACTGCCTGCAAAGCTCGGCGCATTTGACTGCATAAAGCCCGAATATCTTAAAAAAGTTTGTTTCTCCGGCTCGGTTATGCCGTGCAAATACCTGAAAATCTGGCAGGAGAATCTTCCCGATGTGCTCTATGTAAATCAGTACGGTCCGACCGAGGCAACGGCTTCGTGTACATATTATGTCGTTGACGAAAAGGTTGATGATGACACCGTTCTGCCGATAGGCACTCCGTATGAGAACTACTCGGTTATTCTGCTTAATGAGGACGGAACCGAAACCGCCGAGGGCGAAATCGGCGAAATTTGTGTGAAAGGTCCGATTCTTGCGCTCGGATATTACGGTGACTTGGAACGTACAAGCGAGTCGTTTATTCAGAATCCGCTCAACAAAAATTACCGTGAGTTGATTTACAAGACAGGCGACCTCGGAAGCCTTCGTGATGACGGACTGCTTATGTTCCACGGAAGAAAAGACCGCCAGATTAAGCATATGGGACACCGCATAGAGCTTGGCGAAATTGAAGAAACCGCAAAGCAGATTGACGGACTCGGAGAGTGCTGTGCTCTTTACAACAAGGAAAAAGAGCATCTCTACCTTTTCTATACGGGGGATGTGCAGTCAAAGGAAATCGTATTGCATTTCAGAAAGGTTCTGCCTGCGTTTATGGTTCCGAGAAAGCTGGTTGCGCTTGAAGAACTGCCAAAACTGCCGAACGGCAAGCTCGATATGCAGAGCATGAAAGCGATGTTTAAGTAAATTTCTGATTTACTGAAATACAACAGACAAAAAACAGAAATATATACTATTATGATTAAAAGGAGAAATTACAATGGACGAATTAATGGAAATTCTTGAGGAATTAAGACCTGACGTGGACTTTGAAAACGAAACTGCTCTTATTGACGACGGCGTGCTCGATTCATTCGACATTGTTGCGCTTGTCGGCGAGCTTAACGACGCATTTGATATTGAAATCAAGCCGAACAACCTTGTTCCCGAAAACTTCAATTCGGCAAAGGCTATGATGGCTTTGATTGAACAGCTTCAGGACGAATGAGGTCGTTATGGACAAGTCATTATTCAAGGAGCTTGCACTGAAACTCGGTACGCCGTCATATGTTTTTGACAGCGACGAGTTTGAAAAGCGTGCAAAGCTTGTAAAAACTGAATTTGGCGCAGATACCGGGCTTTGCTTTTCAATAAAAGCAAACCCGTTTTTGCTGAAATGTCTGCCCGACTGCTTCGATAAAATTGAGGTTTGCAGTCCCGGAGAGCTTACAATCTGCGAAAAGACAAACGCCGATATGGATAAGGTCATCTTTTCGGGCGTGAACAAGACAAAGGCTGACGTTGAACGTGCTATGGACGACAAGGTCGGCACGTTTACTGCGGAGAGCTATCTGCACTTGAAGTTAATAAACGAAAGTGCCTTAAAAAGAGGAATCCGAGTACCCGTTCTTGTAAGGCTTACGGGCGGCAGTCAGTTCGGTATGGACGAAAACGACGTGCTTGACGTTATCAGAAACCGCAAGGATTACAGCGGAATTGAGATTGTAGGTCTGCACTACTTTACCGGTACGCAGAAAAGAAAGCCTGCCGCAATTGAAAAGGAGCTTGACTACGTTGCCGAGTTTGTTGACAGAGTAAAGAGCGAGCTTGATTTTGAAATTGAGCGTGTTGAGTACGGAACGGGACTTGCCGTTGACTATTTCAGCGATAACGCCGACGAAACGGAGAAAGAGCGCCTTTGTGCAGTTGCGCCTAAAATCAGGGAGCTTGCCAAAAAGGTTAAGCTTACCGTTGAAATGGGCAGATTTTTTGCCGCATCCTGCGGATATTATTTCACAAAGGTTATGGACGTAAAGACGAATTGCGGAGTGAACTACGCAATCGTGGACGGCGGACTTAATCAGCTTAAATATGACGGACAGCTACAGGGAATGCAGATTCCGAGAATTGCTCACATTAAGGGCGAGGGCAACGTTTGCTGTGAAAGTGCGGATAAATGGACGCTTTGCGGAAGCCTTTGCACAACGAACGATATTCTTGCGAGAAACGCCGAGTTTTCTTCGCTTGAAATCGGAGATATACTTGTTTTTGAGCGTACCGGCGCATATTCGGCAATGGAGGGTATGGCGGTATTTTTGAGCAGAGAAATGCCCGTTATTTCAATTTATTCGGAGAAAGACGGACTAAAAACCGTCAGAGAAATGATTTATACGGACGTTTTCAATACACCATAGAAGTCGATTTTGATTATACATTTGATTTATCTGAAATTTTAGCAACATTGACGTAGGGACACGGCGTGCCGTGTCCACACAAAAATTGCAACGCAATTTTTGTGAATGGGACGTGTGGGAACCTGTCCCTTACGGAAATGTTTGTAACGATAATGTTGATATGTTTGGTTACGTTTGATATTCACTACGGACACGGCACGCCGTGTCCCTACGGTTATAAAATAAAAGTTTCCTCTATATTCGTAGGGGACGGCATCCCTGACGTCCCTATGTATAAATTGTGTAACAATTTATACATTATGGCGAACACAGTTCGCCGCTACAATTCTATTATAATTGTAAATTGTTAATTATTCAGTGAGGGTGTTATTTTGAATTATACATCATTAAACTTTATTCTTTTTGTCGCTTTGACGGTGCTGGTCTACTTTTTGTTTCCCTTAAAAAAGCAGAAGTGGACGGTTCTGCTCGTAGCAAGCTACGTATTCTATCTTTTTGCTGGATACAAATACGTCGCTTTTATCCTTTTCACGACTGTAAGCACCTATCTTTTTGCCTTGTGGATTAACAGGATAGGCGTAAAATCGAAGGAAACGCTTAAGCTTAACAAGCAGACGTGGGACAGGGACAAAAAGAAAAAATTCAAAAATTCAATAAAGCATAGAAAACGCCTTGTTATGGCGCTTGTGCTTCTCGTAAACTTCGGTATACTGGCGTTTCTGAAGTATTACAACTTCTTTGCAGGAAGCTTAAACGACGTTATGGGTGTGTTCGGAATCGGATTTTCTGCGCCTACTTTAAAGCTGTTTCTGCCCTTGGGAATTTCCTTTTACACGTTCCAGTCAATGGGCTACATAGTTGACGTTTACCGTGAAAAGGTTGCGCCCGAAAAGAACATTGCAAAGCTTGCGCTTTTCGTTTCGTTCTTTCCGCAGATTATTCAGGGACCTATCAGCTTTTATGACCAGCTTGCACATCAGCTTTACGAGCCGCATAAGTTTGACTTCACACGCTTTAAGTACGGTATGGAGCTTATTTTATGGGGCTTTTTCAAAAAGCTGATAATCGCCGACAGAGCCGTTGTTGCTATCAACACCGTTACGGCTGACTATGCGGCTTACAACGGCACAACGCTTACGTTTACAATTCTGCTCTATGCGCTCCAGCTTTACGCCGACTTCTCGGGCGGTATTGACATTTCAAGGGGCGTTGCGCAGATTTTCGGAATAGATATGGTGGACAACTTCAAGCGTCCGTATTTTGCAAAGTCAATCAACGACTACTGGCGCAGATGGCATATTACGCTCGGTGCGTGGCTTAAAAACTACCTTTTCTATCCGCTTGCAATGTCAAATCTTTTCATCAATGCAAGCAAGAAGATGAAAGGCACAAAATTCGGCTCAACAAAGGCAGGTGCACACATTGCAAAGGTGCTTCCCACAAGTATAGCCTCGCTGATTGTGTTCCTCGTTGTCGGAATCTGGCACGGCGCAAACTGGAAGTACGTTGCGTTCGGTATATGGAACGGCGGAATTATTATGATTTCAATTCTGCTGAAACCCATATTTGATTGGGTACTTGCAAAATTGAAAATAAATGCGCAGTCGTTTGCCTACGGCGTTTTTCAGATGCTCAGAACATTTCTGGTTGTACTCGTCGGCTACGTTTTTGACGTTGCGCCGAACTTTGCACAGGCTATGAATACGTTTAAGCTTGCGTTTGTTGACCAGAGCTTTTCAGTCGGTTGGTCGCAGATAAGCGAGCTGGGACTTGACAAGTTTGATTACGCAATCATCATCTTCGCTATGATTGTGGTGTTTGTCGCAAGTGTAATACAGGAAAGACACAGCAGTACGACAATCCGTGAAATGCTCGACAGAAAGCCGTTTGCATTGAGAGGGCTTGTGATTTTTGCAGGTTTGATGCTTGTGCTTGTGTTCGGAATTTACGGTCCGGGATATGACCCTGCCGCATTTGTGTATATGCAGTTTTAGGAGCAGATTTAATGAAGAAAAAGTATTTGTCAAGAACAATCAAAATCCTGTCGTTTGCATTGGCGGCGTTTTTGATTATGACCGTTACCCAGATAAGAGGTGACCACAATAAAATAAGGCTTGACGGATTTTATATGGAGGAGAAAAACTCGCTTGACGTTGTTTTGCTCGGTGCAAGCGAGGTCTATACGGCGTTTTCTTCTTCGCTTGCGTATGACGAGTACGGATTTACAAGCTACCCGTATGCTATTGAAGCGAACTACATAGATTTGTTTGAGTCGCAGATTAAGGAAATCCGGAATAATCAGACTCCCAAAGTTCTGCTTATTGAAATGAACGGTGCGCTCTATGACAACAAGATGAAGGATAAGGATGCAAAGCTCCGCCGCTTTACGGACAGTATGCCGTTTTCGCAGAACAAGATTGATACAGTCAATCAGTTTGGCAACGAGGAGGATAAGCTGAGCTATTATTTTCCGTGGATAATGTATCACGGCAGTAAAAGCGCAATCGGAAGATTTCCCGACAACATTGCTTTGCATTTGAGAGGAAACTCGGCGTTAAAGGGTGTTTCGGGAAAATCAAAATCAGTATATAAAGGCAAGGTAATCGACGTTGAAGGCGATACGTCCAAGAAGGACTTGCCTGCCGAAACAGAAGAAAAGCTCCGCAGTTTTTTGCAGTATTGCAAGGACAACAAGTTTGAAAATGTTGTGTTTGCAAAATTCCCTCACCGCATTACAAAGAAAAAGTTTTACGAGCGTTTTCAGATGGGCAATACGATGGGAGATATTATCAAAGAATACGGCTTTGATTACCTCGACTTTGAAAACAATTGCAAACAAGTCGGGCTTGACTATAAAGAGGATTTTTATAACGACGACCATATGAATATATACGGTCAGCAGAAATTTACCAAGTATCTGGGAAAAATCCTCGTTGACAAATACGGCGTTGAAAAGAGCAAGCTGTCAGAAGAAAATAAGGCTCGCTGGGATTCAAGCGCAGAGTATATTCAGCTGTACTACGAGTATTTCGAGAAATGCCATAAGGAAGGCAAGGATACTCAGTTGTATGAAACCTGCGGACTGATGTGGGAGCTTGACAAGCTTAAAAAACAGAAAAATGCATAAATAGAGCAGATTGCGGAAGAAAAACGCAGTCTGCTTTTAGTTTTACTTAAAATATCCGTAAATATCTTACCGCAAACTGTAAAAAAACAAATTACAGTCTTGTAATTTGTTTTAAAATTAGGTATAATAAACTGTATATGTAAAGTTTTGCAAAATCCTGACGAATAACTATGGGGGAAATGATAAATGAAGGTGACCAAGGTTAAGAAAATAACAGCTGTTTTGTGTGCTTTGCTTTGCGCAATCGGCAGTACTTTTATTTGCAGTGCGGCATCACAAAGATATACAATAAACGAAATTGACGATATGGTTATATATCTGCCCGATGATATGACTGCAATTACACGTTCAAGTCAGAACACCGACAGATATTTTTCAGTATTCGGACTGGACTACGACACCACTATGCAGAATTTTAAAAACGGCGATATTTATTTGCAGGGTATGGACAGTATGTCTTCTCTTACGGTAACGGTCACTATGACAAAAAATGCCGACAGCAACAGCATAGGTAACTATAATCTGCTTGAAGCCGACAAGCTTTCACAGGTAAGCTCGAACTTTTTAAGTCAGAGCGAATACACCTCATGCACTCCCGATATGTCAGGAAAAATCGTTTGGCTGAATTTTAATACCAATGTTACAAGCAACGGCCTGTCAATCAGAGCGTATCAGGCTAACACCGTTTATGACGGAATGAGCGTGAGCATTACACTTCAGAGAAATTCGGGCAATGTAACGCCGGAAGATTACGCTGCTTTTACCGAGATAGTTTCTTCCGTAAACTTTCAGAAGGAAAGCTCAATCGGAAGTATGATTCCGTACATAATCATCGGTGCGTCGATTTTTGTGATACTGCTGATAATTATCCTCATAATCGTTGTTAAGCACGTTAAAAAGCGCAGAAAAAAGAACAGAAATGATAAGATTCTTGAGGAGCTTGCAGAAAAGCATATCTCAAAACGAAGAAATAATCCTGCTAAGGAGCAGACAGAATACAACGTTTACGAGGACGATAATTTTGAAGAAAACAAAGACGTTTATTCTGAAATCGGAAACGAAGAAGAATACAGGATTGACAAAACCGAGATTGATTCCGAGGACTTCTTTAAGGGCGTTGAGCAGAGCGACAACGAGGACGTTAAAATTTACAAGTCTTCGGAAAGAAAAATTGATGACAGTGAAATTGAGGAAATACTGAATTTCAAGAGAATGTCTGATAAAAAGGCTGCCGCTGAATCAGAAGAAAGCCTTGCAGAGGTGGTTTACAGCAACGCAAATCACGCAGACAATGAAGATAAAACCGAAACTAAAACAGAAACAGAGATAGAAAATACAGAAGAAGATACAGAAGAAATTGCAGAATCCGAAACAGCCGAGGAAGCTCCGGCAGAAGATGTCAAGGATAAAACTAATATGGTATCAGAGCTTGAGGACGGATTGTTCGGAGAAGCTGACGAAAACGACGAAGAGGATTACAACAACGACGAGGAGCTTATCCGTCAGGAGGCAAAGCGTGTAAAATTCAAGGACAGCGACGATTTCTTTGAGGAAGCTCCCAAAAAGACAATGGGCGTTATCAGCAGTAAGGAAATTCGTGACGCAGAGGATTTTGACGTAATCAACGAGGTTGAGGAGCGTGTAAAAGAGGTTGAAAAGCCCTCGCAGAACGCAGGTAAAAGCTTTGTTGAAGCTATGAAAAAGGTCGGCGGAGGAATAAAGTCGTTCGGAGTGCACTGCGGATATTTCTGCACAAATGTGAGCAGAATGATAAAGCGTAAACACGAAATGAAAAAACGTCAGAAAGCCGAAGCAGAACGCCGTGAACGTGCAAGACAGAGAGCCGAAAGACAGAGGGCGCAAAGGCGTGAAATGGAAAACGGCGGACTTGTTCGGGTTCACAGCAGAAGTGAAAGCAGAACTGCACAGAACAGAAGACCTGTTCAGCAAAGACGACCTTCTTCACAACAGCGCCGTCCGTCAAATCCGCAGAACAGGAATAACAGGCGCAGATAATCAGTGGCGGTGATAAGATGAAAGATTTACTGATAAAAAACGCAACAGTCGTTTCTCCTGCCGACAAAATCAGCGGCAGATATGATATTCTCATAATGAACGGAAAGATTGCGCAAATCGGAGAAAATTTGAGCTTTGACGGCGAAACTATAAACGCCGAAGGGCTTTACGCAATACCGGGACTTGTCGATATGCACGTTCACCTTCGTGACCCGGGTCAGACGCAGAAAGAGGATATTTTTACAGGCTGTCGTGCGGCGGCGGCAGGCGGAGTTACAAGCCTGCTAGCAATGCCAAACACAACGCCTGCAACCGACAGCGGCGAGGTTGTAAGGTATATTCTTGACAAGGCAAAGAGCGCAGACGCTAATGTCTATGTTGCGGCGAGCATTACAAAGGGACTCAAAAGCTTAGAGCCAACCGATATTGAGGAGCTGAAAAACGCAGGTGCAATCGCACTTACCGATGACGGCAGACCTGTTGAAAACACGAGGCTTTTAAGCGACGCTATGAAAAAAGCTCCGCTTTACGGTATGCACGTTGTAGCACACTGCGAGGATTTGTATCTTGCAGACGGCGGCAAAATCAACGAGGGCGAGGTTTCCGAAAAGCTTGGTATAAAGGGAATCCCTGCTTCGGCTGAGGATTGCGGTACGGCAAGGGAAATTGCCCTTGCGGCGGCGCTTGACGTTCCCGTTCACATTTGCCACGTCAGCACAAAGACGAGCGTTGAGCTTATCAGAGACGCTAAAAACAGGGGTGTGAAGGTTACGGCGGAAACTGCTCCGCACTACTTTTCGCTGACCGACAGGGAGCTTTTGCGTGGCGACGCAGACTTCAGAATGAATCCTCCTCTGCGTACAATTTCGGATATGGATGAGATTATAAACGGCTTGCTGGACGGCACGCTTGACGCAATTGCAACCGACCACGCACCGCATACCGTTGAGGATAAGGCTGATTTTGTTTCTGCTCCCAACGGCTCAATCGGTATGGAAACGTCGCTTGCAGTGGGAATTACCTGCCTTGTAAAGCGTGGCTTGTTAAGCTTTGAAAAGCTTGTTGAAAAGATGAGCGTAAACCCTGCAAGAATTCTCGGAATCAACGCAGGAACGCTTGCGGTAGGTGCGCCTGCCGATATAGCACTTGTTGACATTGACGAGGAATGGGTTGTTGACGTTGACAAGCTCCACGGCAAGAGCAAGAATACGCCGTTTAAGGGCAGAAGGCTTTGCGGCAAGGTTAAAAAGACAATCCTCGGCGGAAAAGTCGTTTTTGATGAAATGTAATTTGTGATTTTTTATAGATAAAGGAGATATTTTTTATGGCACAGAAGGGTGATTTGCTGTCGGTAAGACAGGACATACGAGTAGTTGACGCAACAATCCGTGACGGTGGACTTTGCAACGATTTCAGATTTGACGACAAGTTCGTCAAGGACTTGTACGAGGCTAACGTCAAGGCCGGCGTTGACTATATGGAGTTCGGCTACAAAGCTTCGAAGGAGATTTTTGACGAAAAGGATTTCGGCAAGTGGAAGTTCTGCAACGACGCTGACATAAGAAAAATTGTCGGCGACAACAAGACAAAGCTGAAAATTGCCGTTATGGCTGACGTTGGCAGAACAGATTTTGAAAAGGACATCATCCCCAAAAAGGACAGCCCGATTGACCTTATCAGAATTGCAACCTACATCAACACAATTCCTGCGGCTATTGAGATGATTGAGGACTGCGCTAAAAAGGGCTACGAAACCACAATTAACATTATGGCTGTTTCAAAGGCAAAGACCGAGGATATTATCACTGCGCTTGAAATTCTCGGACAGAGCCCCGTAAACGCTTTCTATATTGTTGACAGCTATGGCGCACTCTACCCAGAGGAGTCCAGAAAGCTTGCAGAGCTTTACTGCTCAATCGCTGACAAATACAACAAGGCTGTAGGCGTTCACGCACACAACAACCAGCAGCTTGCATTTGCAAACACAATTGAGGCTATGACTCAGGGCGTAAGCTACCTTGACGCTACCGTTGACGGAATGGGCAGAGGTGCAGGCAATTGCGCACTTGAACTGTTGCTCGGCTTCCTCAAAAATCCAAAGTATAAGGTAACACCGATTC
>CAMKNF010000027.1 GCA_946414115.1 uncultured Ruminococcus sp.
CTGCTTTACTCTGCGGATTTTATCGTCAGCCGCTTCAAGCGTATCTATCCCCTCGTCTGCCCAGCCGATTCCGATTTTCTCAATTGCACGCATATTGGCCTTGTCGATGCTGATACAATACTGAATCAGCATTAAAATAACATCAAGCGGAAGTCCGCAGGTGTCTTTGAGCATTAAAAGAGTTGCAATATCGGAATTTGAAAGCACCTTTCCGAGCGCCGTCTGCGCTTCTCCGACGAGGATTTTCAACTCCTCATCTACTGCAAGTCGTTGTGAGGTAAAAACATAATCAGGCTTTTGAGGACGTGTTACGGTAAAACGCTGTTTTGCCGACTCAACTTCGCTTGAGATTTCTTCTACAGTTACTTCTTTATTTTCTTTATTAGAATATATTTCTTCTTTTATTTCCTCAATAGAATTATTGTTTAAAAATTTTTCTGATACAGAATTATAATTTTCCTTTTCTTCCGAAACGGCTTGTACGGGTTTATACTCGTTTTCGCTCTTCTGCAATATTCCCATACTCACCCAGTAATCAAGCGCTTCGGGAATATCTGTGACATTTACGCCTGTTGCGGCTGAAATATCGCTGTCGGTAATTTCATTTCCGCTGTTTCGCAGGACATAAAGCAAGACCTTTAGCTTTACGCCGTCGGAGAATTTAAGTCCCTCGTCGACAATTTTTGAGGGCACTGCGAAAACAGAGCTCCACGCTCCGAGATTTATTTTAATTGACATCTTATCAACATCCTTTATCTTTCTATTAGTATAACATAAGTTTTATAAATTCAAAATAAAAAAATAGAATTATATAGATTTTTTTAAAAAACTGTGTTAACATAATAACAAAATATTTAGAAAGAGGTCGATAGTATGACACACACATATATTCCCCACGGTGTTTGTTCAAGACAGATGAATGTTGAGCTTGACGAAAACGGAGTTATCACAAACTGCGAAATCATAGGCGGTTGCGCAGGCAACACGACAGGCATCTGCGAGCTTGTTAAGGGTATGAATGCAGAAGATGCAATCAAGAGAATGAAAGGCATTGACTGCCGAGGCAGAGGAACTTCCTGTCCCGACCAGCTTGCAAACGCTCTTGAAGAGGCGTTGGAGAAGATATAACATATCTTATTCGTGCTTTTTGCGGTGATAGATTATAATTTTCGGCTTTACGTGTTTCCATTTTGTTAAAACAAGATTTATGATAAGTTTTACCAAAAACGAAAATCCAACTATTAAAGCTGAAATTATGACTATTATGCCGATAATTATTAAAAATTCATACATAAAAAACATCCTTACATTTATAAGATACTTAAATTATAAATGTAAGGATTTGTATTTTTTAAAGAAACGTGTAGGAGATTTTAAGTTAATTTTCAAGCATTGCCTTGAATTCGTCCTCGGTGATGATTGTTATTCCGAGCGACTGTGCCTTTGTAAGCTTGCTTCCTGCTTCCTCTCCGGCAAGAACGTAGGACGTCTTTTTGGAAACGGAAGAGCTTGTTTTTCCGCCGTTCTCTTCAATAATTTTTGACGCTTCACTGCGCTTCATTGTGGGCAGTGTTCCTGTAAGAACAAAGGTTTTTCCGCTGAAAATTCCGCCGCTTGATTTTGGTGCAGTTGACTTCATTTTAAGTCCGAGCGATTTTAAATCGGATATAAGCTCCTTTGTTCCGTCCAAAGCAAAATAATTTTCAATGCTCAAAGCCATAACCTTGCCAAATCCGTCAATCGTTTCAAAATCAGCGGCTTTTGCGTTCATTATATCGTCAATTGTCGGGAAGTTTTCGCACAAAAGCTTTGCCGCTTTAAGTCCGATATTTCTAATTCCGAGTGCAAAAACAAGGCGGTAAAGCTCGTTTTCCTTTGACTTTTCAACAGCGGAAATAAGGTTATTTGCAGACTTTTCAGCCATTCGTTCAAGGTTTGAAACATCATCAATCTTTAGTCTGTACAAATCGGCAGGAGATTTGACAAGTCCTTCGTTGACAAGCTGTTCAAGAACGGCAGGGCCAAGTCCGTCAATGTCCATTGCATCTCTGCCAACAAAGTGAATAAGGTGTCGCATAAGCTGTGCCGGACAGTCGGTGTTTGTACAGCGAATTGCGGCTTCTCCCTCATCCTGTGAAACGGGACTTCCGCACGACGGACAAAGTGTCGGAAACTCAAAGGGTACGGCATTTTCGCTATGCTCCTTAACAGAAAGCACTTCGGGGATAATCTCGCCTGCTTTGCGGATTATAACCGTATCGCCTACGCATATACCTTTTTCTTCTATAAAATCCTTGTTGTGGAGCGTTGCACGGCTGACTGTTGTTCCTGCAAGCAGGACAGGCTCAAAGTTGCCTACGGGAGTTAAAACACCTGTTCTGCCGACATTGATTTCAATATTCAAAAGCTTTGTCGGCTTTTCCTCGGGAGGATATTTATAGGCTTCCGCCCACTTCGGGTATTTAGCTGTACTGCCGAGGAGTGAGCGTGTTTCAAAGCTGTTGACCTTTACAACAGCACCGTCAATTGCGAAGTCAAAGCTTCCTCGCATATCGCCGATTCGCTCAATCTCGGAAATTACGTCCTCAATATCGTCATAGACATTGTAAAAGGCTGTAGGAAAACCGAGCTCGGTAAGATAATTAAGGCTCTGACTGTGCGTTGTCAGCTCTGCACCACGAACCTGCTGAATATTGAAAACATATATATCAAGCTTGCGCTGTGCAGTAATTTTTGCATTTTTCTGGCGCAGAGAGCCTGCGGCGGCATTACGGGGATTTTTGAAAGTCTTTTCCTCGTTTTCCTCCTGACGTTTTGTAAGCTCATTAAAGCTTTCAAACGACATATAAACCTCGCCACGCACTTCCAAATATTCAGGAGCGTTTGCGATGCGCTTTGGCAGGCTTTTGATTGTCATAAGATTATCCGTTACGTCCTCGCCCGTTGTGCCGTCACCACGGGTTGAACCACGCACAAATACGCCGTTTTCGTATTCGCAGGAAACCGACAAACCGTCAAATTTTGGCTCGACTACATACTGAACGTTTGGTGACACCTCACGCACCTTGCGGTCAAAGTCACGCAGTTCATCGTGAGAAAAGCTGTCGTGCAAGCTCTCCATAACAACTGTATGAGTTACGGGAGAAAACTTTTCGCCTGCGTTGCCGCCAACCCTGTTTGTAGGTGACAACGGAGATTTCAGCGTTGGAAACTGCTCCTCGAGTTTTTCGAGTTCACGAAGCATTTTATCGTATTCAAAGTCCGAAATCTCGGGCTCGTCCATATTGTAGTATAAATTGTTGTGGTATTCGAGCTGTTTTGTAAGCTCTTTTATACGGCGTTCAGCCGATATTATATCCATATTTTCACTCCGAAAAATTTTATACTATAAATATAATTCTATTAAAGAATTATTTATTTACCGCAGAAGTTCCCTTTTCACGCAAAAAGGTTGACTCTAAATCGGCAAGGTGGAGCTTTACGGCAAGAGGATAGCGGTCGTAAGCCTGACTTATTGTATTGCTGTTTTTGTCGCCGAACTCGCCCATATGCCAGCGTATAGCCATTGCCTCGTCAATTTTTAGGTGCATTTTTCGTTCAATCAGAAATACCGATTTCTCTCCGTGACCGTAAGGAAATTGGTCCTCAATTGCGTAAAAAGGCACCTTTTCCCACTGTCCTGTAAGGTCGTTTTTTACATTTCGTGTTGAAACCTTATAAAACTGCGCTTTGCACAAATCGTGGAGCAATCCGCAGATTGCAAAGCTTTCGACATTATCGGTTTCTTCGTCAAAGTGCTTTTCCATCATTGTGTTGAATACGCTGACAGAATGCATTACAAGTCCGTTTTCACAGGCACAATGGTATTTTGAGCTTGCAGGAGCAGTAAAAAAGTCGGTGCGCTTGAGCCACTCCAGAAGCTCGTCTGCACCCTGACGGGTTATATGTTCCTGATATATTGCAATAAATTCTTCCTGCGGCGTCATAATAATCCTCCGTTTTCTCGTTTAAAAAAATAGGGCACCCGTTAAGGTGCCCGTTTTATGTTTGATTATTCAGCGTCTTCTGCTGCAACTTCTTCTGTTGCAACAACTTCTTCAGTTTCAGCAGCTTCTTCAACAGGAGCTGTTTCCTTTGCGGGAGCCTGTTCGTCCTCGGGAAGAAGTGCACGCATTGAAAGGCTTACACGCTTCTTGTCAAAGTCGATTGCTGTAATCTTTGCGTCAACAACTTCGCCAACCTTAAGAACGTCAGCGGGCTTGTCGATTCTCTTGTTGGCAATCTGGGAAATGTGAATAAGACCGTCAATGCCGGGGATAATATTTGCGAATGCACCGAAGGTTGTAAGACCAACGATTGTAGCCTTAACAACTGTGCCCTCGGGATAGTTGTTCTTGAGGATTTCCCACGGATTGTCTTCTGCGTTCTTGAAGCCGAGAGAAATTTTCTTTGTTTCCTCGTTGATGTCCTTTACATATACGTCAACAGTATCGCCAATGTTTACAACCTCACTGGGATGCTTGATGTGAGTCCATGAAAGCTCGGAAATGTGAATCATACCGAATACGCCGCCGAGGTCAACAAATGCACCGTAGCTTGTGAGCGACTTAACAACGCCCTTGTATCTCTTGCCGATTTCGCAGGTTTTCCAGAACTCTTCACGCTGTGCAGCTCTCTGCTCCTTGAGTACGCTGCGGATTGAGCCGATTGCTCTTCTGCGTCTGCCGTGCTGTGAAACCTCGATAAGTCTGAAATCAACATCCTGACCTACGAGATCCTCAAGGCTTTCGTCACGTGTAGCTGTAGCCTGTGATGCAGGGATAAATACTCTTACGCCGTTGTAAAGAACGATTACTCCGCCCTTAACAGCCTCTGTTACCTTGCTTGTGAGAATTTCCTGAGAGTCAACCTTCTCCTGAAGCTCTTCCCAGCCCTTCTGAGCGTCTACTCTGCGCTTTGAAAGCATAATTGTGCCTTCCTGATCGTTTGTCTTCATAATGAGAAGTTCAATTTCGTCGCCAACCTTAACAACGTCCTCAGGCTTTGCATTGGGGTCGTTTGAAAGCTCGGAAGCAGGAATGATTCCTGTCTGCTTTCTGCCGACGTCAACCTGAACCTCGTTGGGCGCAATGCTGAGCACTGTACCCATTACCCTCTCGTTTGTATTTAAGTTTTTGAGGGATTCTTCAAGTAACTCCTCAAAAGATTCTTCAAAATTTGTTTCACCGGATTTAATTTCACTCATTGTATCCAGTACCTCCTTTATTATCCTTGCAGGTGTTGACGCACCCGCAGTTACGCCTATGTTTTTTGCCGACCTAACTTTTGAATAGTCAAGCTCGCTTGCCGTTTCGATAAGTACGGTGTTAAGACACTGCTTTTTACAGATGTCAAAAAGCTTGCCCGTGTTTGAGCTGTGCCTGTCTCCAATAACAATCATAAAGTCAGAAGTTGCCGCTATTGCATCCGCTTCGGTTTGCCTAACTGACGTAGCATTACATATTGTATCAAATATTTTCGCATTTGTACATAGCTTTTTTATCTTTTTTATACATTTTTTCCATTCTTTTGTATCAAAAGTGGTTTGTGCAACAACTAACACCTGTTTATTATTCGATTTTAGAATAATAGAGAGAACTTCATCGAGTTCTTCCTCATTATTGAAGGTATGGCACTCGGCTTTACAGTGACCGATTATACCGCAGACCTCGGGGTGCTTGTTGTTGCCGGCTATGAGAACAACGTCGTTTTCGGGGTCGGCTGACGAAACTGTTTTGTGTATTTTCTTGACGAACGGACAGGTTGCGTCCTTGTAGTCTATTTCCCTTTTTTCAAGCTCGTCAATCACTGACTGGGGTACTCCGTGGGAACGGATAACAAGAATTTCACCGTCTTTCAGTTCATCAACAGAGTCAACGGGACGACAGCCACGCTGTTCAAGCTCTCGGACAACCTCCATATTGTGGATTATCGGTCCGAGAGTGCAGACCTTGTAATTCTTGTCGAGCAGCTCTTCAACCATTTTTATGGCACGGTTCACGCCGAAGCAGAAGCCTGCCGACTCAGCCTTTCTTATATTCACGTAAATCCTGCTCCCTCATCTTTTTGATTTCCGCCATAATGCGGTTTGAAGCGTCTTTCAGCTCACGTCTGCCGCCGTCGGGAGTAAGACCGAGCTCTTCGGGAGTAAGCGGTTCGCCGAAGTGAATTACACGCTTTGCAAAGGTGTGTTTCGGATTGCCGACAATGGTTATGCAGGCAGGAATAACAGGCACCTGCATTTGCTGTGCAACGAGAGCACAGCCGCTTCTCGGACGCATAAGCTCACCTGTTTTCGTTCTTCCGCCCTCGAGGAAAATCGTCATTATTTCGCCGTCTTTTATCAAATCCTCGCCTGTCTTGATAGCCTTGTTGTCGCCTGCTCCTCTTTCAACGGGAAAAGCACCGAGTGAACGAATCAGAAAGGCAAAAGCCTTGTTGCGGAAAAGCTCTGATTTCGCCATAAAATACAGTCTGCGTTTCTGACAAAGTCCGAGAAGGACAGGATCTGAAAACGAAAGGTGATTGCTTGCAACAATAAATCCGCCTTTTTCGGGGATTGTGTGATTATTAATCGGCTTGTATCTGTAAAAGAGTTTAAAAATCGGTGTGCAGAATACTCTGCCGATTGCATAGAGAACCTTGGATTGTCCCATCAGATATTCTCCTTTATTACGGAAATTATTTTTTCAACCGACTGTTCAAAGTCAAGCTCGGTTGTGTCAACCATTACACAGCCCTCGGCAGGCTTCAGAGGAGCGGTTTCACGGTGGGAATCGTTGTAGTCACGGGTGATTACGTCGTTTAAAATATCCTCGTATTTTACGTCCATTCCCTTTTCGCAAAGCTCCTTGTATCTGCGCTGTGCCCTTGCTTCGGGAGAAGCGGTAAGGAAAATTTTCACCTTTGCATCTGACAGAACAACAGTACCGATGTCACGTCCGTCCATAATTACATTGTGTGATTTTGCCATATTCCTCTGCAAGTCGAGAAGATATGCTCTTACCGACGGAACGGCTGAAATCTTTGAAGCCATCATTGAAGCCTCGGGAGTTCGGATAAGTCCCGAAACATCCTCGCCGTCAAGCAGAACAATCTGCTCGCCCTTATCGTTAAAGGTAAGGTCAACCGTTATTTCGCTTAACAGCTTTTCTACCTCCGGTGACGGTTTCGGTTCTACGCCTTTTCGTGTAGCTGCAAGTCCGATTGTGCGGTAAAGTGCACCTGTATCAACATAGATAAAGTCAAGAGCTTTTGCGGCTCTCTTTGCAATCGAGGACTTTCCTGCACCGGCAGGTCCGTCAAGTGCTATTGCAACTGACATTTATTTCATCCTTTCAAAAATTAAATTAAAGCTCAGCGGCGGAAACTCCTGCAAGTCTGCCTGTACTCCATGCAATTTGCAGATTAAAACCGCCTGTATAAGCGTCGCAGTCGATAACCTCTCCTGCAAAATACAAGCCTTTTACAAGCTTGCTTTCCATAGTCTTTGGATTGATTTCGGAGGTTTTTACTCCGCCGGAGGTGATTATTGCCTCCTCAATAGGACGAAAACCGCTTATTTCTACGGTAAATTCCTTTAGAATTTCGCAGAGCTTTCTGCGTTCTTCCTTTGTAACAGAGTTGCACTTTTTGTCAAAAGGCACTCCCCAGAGTTTCAAAACGGGAACTATAATCTTTCTCGGCAATAGCTTTGAAAATGAATTTGAAATGTCTTTATTTGAGTTCTCTCTGAAATCATTTTGCAGTCTTTTGTCAAGCTGTACGGGGGTTAATGCAGGCTTTAAATCAATTACGGCGGTGTATTTGCCGTCTGATATATCACGAATTTGCGAGCTTGCCGACAGAATCATCGGACCGCTCATTCCGAAGTGAGTAAAGAGCATTTCACCAAAATCGGAAAAGACTGTTTTCTGCGATTTATTGTCAATTATTTTAAGAGATACATTTTTAAGCGACAATCCCTGCATAGATTTGCAGTCGGGATTTTTACTTTCAAGAGGTACAAGCGAGGGTTTAAGCTCGGTTATGGTATGTCCTGCCTGCTTTGCAAGAATGTAGCCGTCACCTGTTGAGCCTGTCAGCGGATAGCTCTCACCACCGCAACAGACAATTATGCTGTCAGAATAATAAGTTTCGTTTTCACACTTTACGCCGATTATCTCGTTATTTTCAATTATAAGCGAAACGGCATTATCGCAGACGATTTTACAGCCCTTGTCAATTACAAAATCGTGCAGAGTATCGACAACATCAACAGCCTTGTCCGACATCGGGAAAACCCTGTTTCCCCTCTCGGTTTTAAGCTGTAAGCCCAGTTGTTCAAAAAAATCTATTGCATCCTGAGGAGTAAAGCCGTTGAGTGCAGAATAAAGGAATCTGCCGTTTACGGGTACGTTTCGGATAAAATTCTGAACGTCACAATTATTTGTTACGTTGCACCTGCCCTTGCCCGTTATCATAATTTTCCTGCCGACACGCTTATTTTTTTCAATCAGCGTTACCTTTGCACCGTTCTCTGCGGCAAAACCAGCCGCCATTAAACCCGAAGCACCTGCGCCGATTACAACTACCTTTTTACTTATCATTTTCTGATTTATTATCCTGTTCGTCATCGTGGTTGGTGTAAACACCCTCTTTGTTCCACACTCTTTCAAGCTCACGGAAGGTGTCGGAAACCTCGTCCTTCTTCTTAAGAACGGTTGCAACAATAAGAGCGTTAATAAGGCTCAACGGTGCAACAAGTGAATCGACAATTGACGCCATATCACTTCTTGCAATAAGCACCGAGTCAGCTGACTGCACAAGCGGAGAAGCCATACTGTCGGTTATTGCAACGGCGTGAGCACCTCTTGAACGTGCAAAATCCATAGCCTCAACAGCCATTGCGCTGTAGCGTGGGAATGAAACGCCAATCATAACGTCCTTGTCCGTAATTCTGAAAATATGCTCGTATGTAGATGTTGCGCTTGTAGTGTTGATTACACGCACGTTATCAAATATAAGCTCAAAATAGTAAGCGAGAAAGTTTGCAATTGCGGCGGTTGAGCGAACACCGAAAATATAGATACGCTCTGCCTTACAGATTTCATCAACGGCACGGTTGAAGTCCTCGTGAGATGTTTCTTCAATAGTTCTTCTGATTTTCTCAATATCCTGATTCAGAACGCTGTCAAGTACATTGTCGTTGCCGATACGTCCCGAAGTCACTTCAATTCGCTGGACAGAGGTGAGCTTGTTTCTAATCATCTCCTGCATAGCCTTCTGAAGCTTCGGATAACCATCGTAGCCGAGTTCGGATGCAAAGCGTACAACTGTACTTTCAGAAACGCCGACTGTTTCGCCGAGCTTTGATGCGGTCATAAAAGCCGCCTTGTCGTAATGTTCTTCTATATATAAAGCAATCCTTTTCTGTCCTTTCGAAAAGGAATTCATCATCAAATCAATTCTTGTCAGCAAATGCGTTATCATTTTATGATACTCCTTGTAATTGTATATTCCATACTTTTTCATTTTAACATAAAGACTTGTAAAATTCAATAATTACTACTTTAATTTTAATTAATTTTTACAACTTGAAAAATGCTGTCCGTGATATTATAATGTAATAAACATTATTGACAACGGAAAGAAATAAAATATGAACGCTTACGATTTTGATAAAACTATTTATGACGGCGACTCTACGGCGGATTTTTATATGTTCTGCCTGAAAAAGCACAAAAGTATTATTCTGCTTGCACCGTCGCTTTTATGCGCCTTTTGCAGATTTTATGTTTTCAGAAGGGACACCAAAACTGAATTTAAAGAGAAAATGTACCGTTTTCTTACAAAGTGCAACGCTGAAAAAGACGTTGCAGAGTTTTGGGAGAAAAACTGTGGTAAAATCAAAGACTTTTACATAAATCAAAAAAAGAGTGATGATGTGATTATTTCAGCGTCACCCGAATTTCTGCTTGCTCCGATTTGCAGAAAGTTAGGAATAAAGCACCTTATTGCATCAAAGGTTGACAGCAAAAGCGGAAAATACAGCGGAATTAACTGTCACGGGAAGGAAAAGGTAAGGAGATTTTACGAAGAATTTAAGAATGGAGAAATTGACGAGTTTTATTCCGACAGCTTAAGCGACACGCCTATGGCTGAAATTTCAAAGAAAGCATTTCTTGTGAATGGAAATAAAATAACAGAATGGAAATTTAATAACTGATATAGCAGACAAAACCGCTCACAATTTTTTTTGTGGGCGGTTAATTCATCATATCTATTTTATGAAATGTCTTTTCTGCAATATTTCACAAAGCCAGCTGTAATTCCTATAACGGCAAACACAATTCCTATTGCAATCATATTCATATCAAGGCTTACGTTTCTAACAATTTCTGCTCCGTCAGCATATCCGAACGGAGTTATGTATTTAAGAAATTCTGCACTTTCGGTGAGATTTGCGATAATGTTCAAAAAGTACATTATCACTGCAATGCCAAGTCCTGTTCCGATACTTCCTCTGCGCAGAAAGGCAGAAACTCCAAAGCAGACTCCTGCAAGCTCAAGCTGTAACAGCAAATACGCAGTATGCATAAGCGTTATTTCATGCCAAGGTACTGTTTCGCCGATAATTACAATTGACGAAACGGCAATAGCGTAAACTACTGCATTCAGAATTACTATCTGCAATATAACAGAAATAAGCTTTTCTGCTACAACACTCACTCTGCTTACGGGGTGAGTGAGCAGAAATTCAGCCGTTCGCTCCTTTTCTTCCTTTGAAAGCACTGATATTGCACAAAGTGACGCAAAAAACGCTCCGCCAAGCCCGAGAATATTTCCGCATTCTACGGCATAAAAGCCGAGCAGTGTTCCGAAGTTGACTTTATCCATTCCGAAAGCCTGCGTAAAGCTTCCCATTGATGAAAATACATCATTTACCTCTTCCATCTCGCCTTTCATTTCGGGAAACATAAATATACAGACCGCAAGCAGAAAACCTATTGCAACTGTCCAGATTATCAGGCTGGTTCTGCTCCGCTTTAATTCGTGTCTGATTATCGTCATTGTCTGTCACCTCTGTCAAGATAGTAGTGCATAAATATTTCTTCAAGGTCGGGTTCCGAGATTGACAAATCATCAATACTGTATTTTGAAATATACTGTAAAAATTCATTTATGTCGCCGCTGTAAAGAAAGCTTGTGCCGTTATCGGTCTTTTGAATGTCACGCACGTTTTTCAAGGCTGTAATATCAGCATTACCCTCAATATGTATTCGTTTTGCGCTCGTCTTTGAAAGCGCTTCTACACTGTCGCAGGCGATAAGCTTTCCCTCACGCACTATAGCCGCCCTCGTGCAGTTCCTCTGAATTTCGGACAGAATGTGTGAGGACAGGAAAATTGTAGCGCCCTCTGCGTTGCGCTCTTTCAGAATTGTAAAAAACTCCCTTTGCATAAGAGGGTCAAGTCCTCCTGTCGGCTCGTCAAGTACGCAAAGATGTGGTTTATGCTGGAGTGCGCAGACTATCGCAACCTTTTTGCGGTTGCCGAATGACAGCTCCTCAACCTTTTTCTCTGTGTCAAGTCCGAGTCTTTCGCAAAGCACTTCGGCTTCTTTTTTGCAGTCCTTTTTCCGCAAATCCGCTGAAAGCTTAATAACGTCTTTCACTCTCATTTCTGAGTAAAAAACAGCCTCTGACGGAAGATAACCTACTTCTGCAAGTATTTCCTTTTTGTTTGTTTCAACATTCCTGCCGAATATTTCGGCACTGCCGCTGCTCTTTTTAATCAGTCCAAGAAGAGTGCGGATTGTTGTGCTTTTTCCTGCGCCGTTCGGACCTATAAATCCGAAAAATTCACCCTCGGTTACAGACAGGTTCAGGTCGATAATTCCCCTTGACTTGCCGTAATATTTTGTAAGTCCTTTGGTTTCAATTACGTTCATTTTTCTCCCTCAGTTGTTCAAATCGGTCAAGTATAATTATACACCGTTGACCGTTTTTGAGAAGACCTATTTTGAAATAATTTAATCTGATTATACCTTTAATTAAGCTTTTAATTTTGACTTATTTATTGAGATAAACGATAATTTAGCAGAGTGCCTCGGCGGGCAAATCGAGTGGAAAAGTTGGTTTGTTTGGAGAAAATTGCAGCCCGAATTTTAAGTTTATATTTAGGTGACGTTTCGGGACGTCAGGGATGCCGTCCCCTACGGCGATAGAGGAAACGTTTGTTTTAAACTGTAGCGAGCAACGCCCCCGTCGCTCAAATAATCATACATATAAGCTACTCGCTTCAACTGATATTTATTTTGCCCAAAATATCATTAAAGGGTTCATCATATAAAATCCTCTCATAATTCAACTTCCGACCAAATAAATTATTTACAGCATCAAAAATAAGATTCCATAATTCAAAACAATCATTTTCAACATATATTAAAAATTCATCAAAATAATCGCGTTCAAAGTGAATAGACACCTTACCGCATGATGTTATATATACGTATTCAATACATACATAGCCAATAGGTATAAATGTATCATCGTATTTATCAACAAATGTAAATTTGTCTGAACTATCAAATGCCCTTTGTAATATTTCAAATACATAATATTCATTAATGGAACCGGAATAATTAAATTTCTTATTAATTTCAGGCATAAGTTCAGATTCGAATGTTATATGGAATGGCATAATGGGAACATCTCCAATTCAAAAAGTATAAGATTTATTAAGTATTGTTTATTTTGTAATTTTTTATAGCATTATACAGTTCATAAAGTATTATGTCAATAGAAATTATAAAGACGCTTTTACACTTTAGAGTGATATTGTTATTATATTATGAGTGAACTATATTAAGGCGGATGATGTGTTCATTTGGAATATTCGTTCTTCTCGTCTTTTGTGTTCACGTTCAGGGGATGGTTTCCTTCTGTGCTTAAGGATAAAACAGTGCGCTTTGTCAAAAAAACAAGAGCACCCTTTGGGTGCTCTTGTTTTTGGAGCGGATGATGGGAATCGAACCCACACGATCAGCTTGGAAGGCTGAAGTTCTACCACTAAACTACATCCGCTTATCTGCAACGGAATTAATTATATCACTATTCCGTTGCATTGTCAAGGGTTAAATTGACTCTAAAATAATTTTTTCTCCGTCAGAGGTTACATTTATTGCGCTTATGCTGTCATTGCCTGATTCAATCATTGCAGAAGCAATCTTTTCCTCTACCTCACGTCTGATTGTGTTTCTCAAATCTCTTGCTCCACTCTTGCCCGAGCAGGATTTCTCGGCAAGATACTCGCAAGCCTTATCATCAAACGTAAACTTAATGTGCTTTTCTTCGAGAGTGGGCACATATTCGGAAAGCATAAGGTTTGCAATCTTAACAAAATTATCCTTTGTGAGTGTGTTGAACACGATTACCTCGTCAACACGGGCGATAAACTCGGGACGGAGGAACTCGGAAAGTGCTTTCATCACTCTTTCCTTTGACGCATCCTCCTGCGTTTTACCAAAGCCGAGTGCACTGTCGTTGCTCGTTGAACCGGCGTTTGATGTCATTACAATAACTGTATTTTCAAAATTTACTGCTCTGCCGTGTGCGTCTGTTACCTTGCCCTCGTCGAGAATCTGGAGCAGAATATTGAGCACATCGGGGTGAGCCTTTTCAATTTCGTCGAACAGAAGCACCGAATACGGACGGCGGCGAACCTTCTCGGTTACCTGTCCTGCTTCGTCGTAGCCGACATATCCCGGCGGTGAACCGATAATCTTTGACACCGAGTGTTTCTCCATAAACTCCGACATATCAAGTCTTATAAGCGTTTCGGGTGTATCGAATAACTGTTGGCTTAATACCTTTACAAGTTCTGTTTTACCAACACCCGTAGGTCCTACGAATATAAATGATGCCGGTCTGCGCCTTGGTGAAATCTGACAGCGGCTGCGCTTGATTGCCGAAGCAAGCACCTCAACGGCTTCATCCTGTCCGATGATTTTCTTTTTAAGCTCATCTTCAAGGTCGGCAAGCTTTGAAAGCTCGTTTTCTCTGATTCTTGACGCTGGAATACCTGTCCAAAGCTCGATAACCTTGGCAATATCCTCTTCGGTTACCTTTGCTGTAAGACTTTCGGGGTCAATCTGCGAAAGCTCGGAAGCTATTCTTGCAAGGCTTGTATTGACCTCTGCAAGTGCCTCGTAGTCAACCTCCTCGGCTGTTGAAATGTCTTCTTTCTTAAGTGAAAGCTTTGACTTTTCTTCATTAAGCTTATCGTAACGCTCCATTGATTTGTTGCGAAGTGCGGCACAGGCACAGCTTTCGTCTAAAAGGTCAATTGCCTTATCGGGAAGAAATCTGTCTGTAATATAACGTTCGGAAAGAATTACCGTCTTACGTACTACGTCATCGTCAACAATTACTCTGTGGTGCTGTTCATAATAGCTCTTTACTCCTGCGATTACGTCGATTGTCTGCGCAATTGTAGGCTCGCCGACCTTAACAGGCTGGAATCTTCTTTCAAGTGCAGAGTCTTTTTCAATGTATTTTCTGTATTCATTAAAGGTTGTTGCGCCGATTACCTGAACCTCGCCCCTTGACAGAGCAGGCTTTAAGATATTTGCGGCGTTCATTGTTCCTTCGTTGTCACCTGTTCCGACAAGGCTGTGCACCTCGTCGATAAAGAGGATAACGTTACCGCTTTCCTTGATTTCGGAAACCAGTCCCTTGATACGGCTTTCAAACTGACCTCTGAACTGAGTACCTGCTACAAGAGAAGTGAGGTCAAGGAGCTGAATTTCCTTATTTTTAAGCCTTTGCGGAACATTACCCGACGCAATTCGAAGTGCAAGTCCCTCTGCGATTGCGGTTTTACCTACGCCCGGTTCACCGATAAGGCAGGGATTGTTCTTTGTACGGCGTGACAGAATCTGAATAACACGCTCGATTTCCGTATCACGTCCGATAATTCTGTCAATCTTGCCCTCTCTTGCCTTGCGTGTCAAATCCTCGCAGTAAAGGCTGATATGCTTTCTCTTCTTCTCTTTCTTATCCTTTTTATTCGGCTTTGAGCCGTCCTTGCCCGATGTCGCATTATTCTGACCGCCGCCGAACATATTGTTGAAAAATGCGGGGAAAGCAGGAGCACCGTGCGAAAAATCATCGTCGTCACTTCCGCCGTTCTCGGCATCGAACTGATCCATTTGTTCTGCAAGATTGTCAGCACCGAGCTGTTCCATAAGCTGGGAAATGTCACCGTTTTCGCCCATATTCTGCATTAGGCTGTTCATCTGATCCTGTACATTTTCCAAGTCCTCGTCGGAAATACCCATTTTGCTGATTAAATCCTCAACAGGTTTTATGCCAAGCTCCTTTGCACAGGTAAGGCAATAGCCTACCGTCGGAGCGTCTTTTGAATTAGTATTAGAAACGAAAACAACTGCCTGTCGTTTTCCACATCTGCTGCAAAGCATAGTATTCTCCTTATATGTAAAAATTTTGGATAACTTTCATTCAGTATTATTATAAATATTATGTAACGCCTGCAATATGCAAAGGCAAAGTTTAATATTTAATTAGTATACATTATATATGTTTATGATGTAAATTTCAATGGTATTTTGTCAAATTATTTACTTTCTGCATTTTCTTTTGATTTTTCCTTGCTGTTATACTCCCTGATAAGCTGAAAATAAATTTTTCCATACTGATAAAGTGCAAAAAGCATTGTTATTGCCGTTACCGACAAGAGTGAAACGTCAAGCGCAAAGTTCTCAAACCGGAAAGCGGCTTTAAGAAAAATTATTGCAAATACCGACAGGTAAAATACTACCGTTCCGACCTTTCCGTACCACTTTGCCGCAGGAGGCGTTATACCCTTGTTAATCAAGTCCATTCCGCCGAGGAGCATTAAAACGTCCTTTAGCAGGAGTACAACAAGTACGGGAAGAACAATCGGTACATATATTACCATACAGATTACAACCGCTAAAAGCGTGAATTTGTCTGCTATAGGGTCAAGAATTTTTCCTAGAGAAGTTACCTGATTGAATCTGCGTGCAATCATTCCGTCAAAGCAATCGGTAAGTCCCGAAACGCCTATGCATATTACGGCAGGAATATAATTCTCTTTAAGAAAAAAGTAAACAAAAGGAACTATAAGAATTATTCTGATGTAAGTCAGAATATTCGGAATTGTAATTAAGTCTTTCGCTTTAAAACTCCACTTTTCATTGTTATCCATAAAACCACCCCATAAAAATTTTATTCTGTTTATCCCTTTAACTAAGCTTTTAATTTAGGATTACTCAAGGATATAAGCAATAATTTAGTTCAATTCGGAATGCGTAATTCGGAATGCGTAATTAATGGTCGCTA
>CAMKNF010000028.1 GCA_946414115.1 uncultured Ruminococcus sp.
AAATCCAAAATGCTCTGCGGAAGTTTTAAAAGTCTTAACGAGTTTGCAATTGCCGGACGGGATTTTCCTACCGACTGTGCAACCTCTTCCTGTGAAAAGCCGTGCTCGTCAATCAGTACCTGATAGCCGAGTGCCTCTTCAATCGGGGTTAAGTCCTCACGCTGGAGATTTTCAATCAGCGCAATTTCCATTGTTTCTGTGTCGCCCAGCTCCCTTATAATTACTGGAACTTCCGTTATTCCCGCCATTCTGCAAGCCCTGTAACGTCTTTCGCCTGCTACAATCTGATAACCGCCGAGTGGCAACGGACGTACAAGCAACGGCTGAAGAAGTCCGTGCTTTGAAATGCTTTCCGCAAGCTCGCTTAAAGCTTTTTCGTCAAACTCTTTTCTCGGCTGTGAACGGTTCGGCTCAATTTCGGAAATTTTCAGCGTAACGCTTCCGTTGTTGTCCTCACTATCGTTTTCTATAAATATGGCGTTCAGCCCTTTGCCGAGTCCGCCTAATTTTTTAGCCATTGTGTCGCTCCTTTGCAATAATTTCCTTTGACATTTCCATATAAGACTGACTGCCCTTGCAGGATTTGTCGTAGTAGATTACGGGCATACCAAAGCTGGGTGCTTCCGAAAGTCTTACGCCTCTCGGAATGACGGTCTTTAACACCTTACCGGGGAAGAACTTTTTGACCTCGTTTACTACCTGCTGTGTAAGATTCAGTCTGCCGTCATACATTGTAAGCAGAACGCCCTCAAGCTCAATTGAGTAGTTGTACTGGCGCTTGATTCGCCTTACTGTGTTCATAAGCTGTGACAGTCCTTCAAGTGCATAATATTCGCACTGAATCGGAACTAAAAACGTGTCTGCAACGGTGAGTGCGTTTGCGGTAATCAGTCCGAGTGACGGAGGACAGTCGATGATTATGTAATCGTAATACTGCTTAATCGGAAGGAGTGCATTTTTGAGCAGTGCTTCACGGTGGCTTTTCTCTGCAATTTCAAGCTCTGCCGCCGCCAAGTCAAGGCTTGACGGAAGAATGTGCAGATTTTCATAAGGCGTTGTGAGAACGCACTGTTCAGCCTTTGCCCCCTCAACTAAAATGTCGTATGTCGAAAATTTTACCTTGCTCTTGTCAATTGCAACGCCGCTTGTTGCATTTCCCTGCGGGTCTGCGTCAACAAGCAGAGTCTTTTTGCCCTGTGCGCCAAGACAAGCCGCAAGATTAACGGCGGTTGTGGTTTTTCCTACACCGCCCTTTTGGTTTGATATTGCTATAATTTTTGCCAAAAAAATCACCTTAAAATTTAATTAATGGCGTATTGATAATACTTTAAAATTATATCATATTTATCTTGTGTTTTAAAGCATATTTTGAAAAAATAATGAGATTTTTTAATTGTCTGACATATAAATTGTTTCACGTGAAACATTTCGGATTTTCAACTTTCAATTTATCAACGCAAAAAGCCGTACATTTCTGTACGGCTTTTCGCAAGGGGTTTAGATAAGGAAATGGGTATGAGTGGAACGGATGCTTTCGCATCCAACTGGAAAGTAATTTGATGGGTGCAATAAACTGCACCGAATTAAGCAGATTTTTCTTCGTCAGTTATTTGCTTTTTGGGAATTCGTATTGTGTATTCGATAAAATTGTCTGTATCGGTTTTGTCCGATTGTGCGTCTATTCCCGCAAGACGCATTGTATCAATAGCTTTATTGATTGTGTTTACAAATATTCTGACGTCCTTTATCACCGCTTTACTTGTGCCCTGTTTTTTGTTGTTTTTAGGGCTTGAATTTAGCATCAGATTTATAAGGTTTTCTGACTGCTGTACGTTTAGGTTTTCGGAGATGATTTTCGAGAGAGCCTCTCGCCTTGCACCTTCATCGCCGAGCTTTAACAGCGCTCTTGCGTGGCGTTCGCTCAGACCTGCGTTTTCAATCCATTCCTGCTCTTCATATGTAAGTCTTAACAAACGGAGCTTGTTTGCAATTGTGGACTGCGTTTTGCCGAGCTTGACAGCCGCCTCCTGCTGGGTCAATCCGTATCTGCGTATCAGTCTTGAAACTCCACGAGCTTCCTCGAACATTCCGAGGTCGCTTCGTTGGAGATTTTCAAGGAGAGCATATACTGCCGACTCTTTTTCAGAGCACTTGATTACTATGCAGGGAACTTTCCGAAGTCCTGCCATTACGGAAGCACGAAGCCGCCTTTCACCTGCTATCAGCTCATATTCCGTAGCGCTCACCTTTCTAACGGTAAGGGGTTGAAGAATACCGTTTTCGGCAATTGACTGCGACAGAGCGTTGAGGTCTTCTTCATTGAAAACCTTTCTGGGCTGGGCTTTGTTAGGTCTGATTTTTATAATCGGTATGTCAGAGATTTTGTTTTCATTTTTTAATATAAAATTCAAACCTAATCGCCCCGTGTCCTCATTTGTCCTTCAGGGGTTGTCCCTGTACTATTATAATAACACTTTGCCTGTGCGATGTGTGTCGGTTTGTGAGCAACTTTTTTATATAGTTTTGGTAAAAAATGGTAATTTATTAAAATATTTGTCGAACCATCTTTACAATAGAAAAAGGACAGCGTTTTGCTGTCCTCAATTTATAATGGTTTTGCTTTTATCTTGCCGTAGCTTCTCGGGTACTTGTCGGGAGTTGGTGCAATCTTTTCGATCTCAACAATTGTCCTTTCTCCGCCTTCGAGTGCAAGTGAGAAGGAGTGAATGTTTTTGATTTTTCCTCCGAGCGTCTGAATTGCCTTTCTGCCGTCTGTAATTTCATTTTCAGCGTCAGGACCTTTGAGAGCTATAAAGCTTCCGCTCAATCTTGTGTACGGCAAGCAATACTCCGCAAGCACATTCATCCTTGCAACGGCACGTGAAACAACAAAGTCAAAGCTTTCTCTTAAATCAATGTCTTGTCCACCGTCCTCTGCCCTGCTGTGGATAAGCGTTGCGTCAAGCGAAAGTTCGGTTAATACTGTGTCTAAAAAGTTGAGCCGCTTTTGCAGACTGTCGAGTAAAGTCAGCCTGATGTCGGGACGAGCAATTTTCAAAACAATTCCGGGAAAGCCTGCGCCTGTGCCCACGTCGATTATCGTCGAATTTTCGGGAATATCAACGTAATTGAACAGAGCAAGACTGTCGGCAAAGTGCTTTACTGCAACGCCCTGTTCGTCGGTTATTGCGGTTAGGTTTATTTTTTCGTTCCATTCAACTAACAGTCTGAAATACCTTTCAAGCTGTTCAAGCTGAATGTCTGTAAGCTGAATTTTGTAGCCTGTTGTAGCCGATTTTATAATTTCTTTTATGTCCATTACGTCACCCGATTATTTATTCTGCGCAAGCCAAATCAGCAGAACGCTGATGTCGGCAGGCGATACGCCCGATATTCTTGATGCCTGACCGATGTTTAATGGCTTGATTTTATTGAGCTTTTCCTGTGCCTCAAGGCGCAAGCCTTTGATTTCACGATAGTCAAAGTCCTTTGGCAAAAGCTTTGTTTCAAGCTTTCTCATCTGCTCAACCTGCTTTAGCTGTTTCTGAATATATCCCTCGTACTTAATTTCAATTTCAACCTGTTCAAATATGTTCGGGTCGAGGTCGGGACGGTCAGTATCAACTGTTTTAAGCTCTTCGTAGCCAAGCTGTGGGCGTTTGAGCAAATCAATCAGACGAACGCCTGTTGTAATTTCAGATGTTTCACGTGAAACAAGTATATTGTTTACTTCCTCAGTCGGTGCAATTACAGTTGACTTAAGTCGCTTGATTTCGGCTTTCTTCTGCTCCTGCTTTCTGAGAAATTTATTGTAACGTTCTTCGCTGATAAGTCCGATTTCGTATCCGAGGGGGGTGAGCCTTTCGTCGGCGTTGTCCTGACGGAGCACAAGCCTGTACTCACTTCTGGAAGTCATCATTCTGTACGGCTCGTTTGCACCCTTTGTCACAAGGTCATCAACAAGTGTACCTATATAGGAATTGTCACGTGTGAAAATTATCTGTTCTCTGCCAAGCACCTTTAGTGCGGCGTTGATTCCGGCAACAAGTCCCTGTGCGGCGGCTTCCTCGTAGCCAGAACTGCCGTTGAACTGCCCTGCACCATAGAGATTCGGAAAATCCTTAAATTCAAGCGTTGCGTTCATAGCAAGCGGGTCAACGCAGTCGTATTCAATCGCATACGCAGGGCGCATAATTACGCAGTGCTCAAGACCTTTGATTGTGCGGTAAAATTTGAGCTGAACTTCCTCTGGTAGTGAGGAGCTCATTCCCTGCAAGTACATTTCCTCTGTGCCTAAACCGCAAGGTTCAATGAAAAGCTGATGACGGGGCTTGTCCTTAAAGCGCATAATCTTGTCCTCAAAACTCGGACAGTAGCGAGGACCTACGCCCTCAATTCTACCTGCGTAAAGCGGTGAGCGGTGGATATTTTCAAGAATAACCTGCTTTGTGTCGTCATTTGTCCAGCTGATGTGGCAGTCTACCTTGTTTTCGCCGAGATTTTCGGTTTCGTAGGAAAACGGCTGTGGCGGCTCGTCGCCCTTCTGCACTTCAAGCTCCGAGAAGTCAATGGAGCTTTTGAGCACTCTTGCAGGAGTGCCAGTCTTGAAACGGCGAAGCGGAAGACCGAGATTTTTAAGGCTTTTGCCAAGCTCCGTTGCAGGGAAAATTCCGTCGGGACCGCTTTCGTAGGAAACCTCACCTACGAAAATTCTTCCGCCGAGGTATGTGCCTGTCGCAATGATGACAGCCTTGCACTCGTAAACAGCAAGCATTCTTGTAGTAAGGATATAGCCGTTTTCGGACTTCTGAATATCTGTAATTTCGGCCTGACGAAGTTCAAGATTTTCCTGCAACTCGAGCTTGTGCTTCATAGTGTCGGAGTATTTGCGCCTGTCAATCTGCGCACGGAGCGAATGAACAGCAGGACCTTTGCCACGATTTAACATACGTGACTGCAAGAAACATTCGTCGGCAGTCTTGCCCATCTCGCCGCCGAGAGCGTCAATCTCACGCACAAGATGTCCCTTTGCAGTTCCTCCGATTGATGGATTGCAGGGACAGTTGCCGACAGCGTCCATATTTATTGTAAAAATCGCAGTTTTACAGCCGAGCCGTGCAGACGCAAGAGCGGCTTCAATTCCGGCGTGACCTGCCCCGATAACGGCAACGTCATAATTGCCTGCAAAATAAGTTGTCATAAAATCAACCCCAGTTAGTATAATTCGGAATTCTGAATGCGTAATTCGGAATTAATAATAAATTATAACGTATAAATAAAAACGTAACCGATGTATAAACTTAAAAGTCGGGCTACCATTCTATTCTCACAAACTAATCCTTAGGCTCGGATTGCGTGTCGAGGCACTCGACTATTTTCCAACACAGAAGTTGTGGAATACCCTATCGATTACCTCGTCGCTTGTCTTTTCGCCTGTCAGCTCAAGCAATTCCGAAATTGCGTCCTCAAGTGAAACCGTTACAGCGTCAAACGTCATTCCCATTGATAATGCGTTTTCAGCCTCTTTAATTGAGTTAAGCGCATTGCTGACCGCTAACCTCTGACGTTCGTTAGATAATATTCCCTCACTCGGATTGAGGTTTGCTGTGCCTGCAATTTCTTCAACTGCTTTTACAAGCTCCTCGTGTCCTTCGCCGTTTACGGCTGAAATATATACTATCTTGCTAATATTATCTGAAATATAGCTTATATCAAGCTTTTGTTCAAGGTCGGTCTTGTTGATAATCGCAATTGACGGAACGTCCTTTGCAGACTCAAGCAACGCCTTGTCCTCCTCGTCAAGCTCACGGCTGTTGTCAAAAACAGCAAGCAGAAGTCCGCATTGTGTAAGGCGTTTTCTTGCTCGGTCAACGCCGATTTTTTCAACAGCGTCCTCGGTTTCACGCAAGCCTGCCGTGTCGCTCAACCGCAGAATAACGTCGCCGACAAGAACAGTGTCCTCAACAATATCCCTCGTCGTGCCCGGAATGTCGGTAACAATGCTCTTCTCACAACCCGACAGCAGATTCATAAGCGTGCTTTTCCCTACGTTCGGCTTGCCTGCGATTACCGTGTCTATTCCCTGCTTGACCGCTTGCCCGCTGTCATAGCTTGCAAGGAGCTTTTCGAGAGCCGTAACGGAATTTTTGCATGTGTCGGAAATCATATCGTCAGTGACCTCGGCGATATCCTCCTCGGGGTAGTCCGCCCAGGCAGAAAGGTGAGAAACAAGCGAAAGCAAATCATTCTTAACACCGTCAATTTTTTTGCGTAGTGCACCGTCCTTGACAAAAAGAGCGGCTCTGGCGGCTGATTTGCTTTTTGCGCTGATTAAGTCAATTAGAGACTCTGCCTCGGTGAGGTCGATTTTGCCGTTGAGGAATGCACGTTTTGTAAACTCACCAGCCTGCGCAGGATATGCGCCTGCCGAAAGTGCGGCACGAAGAACCTGTTTAGTCAGGTAAATTCCGCCGTGGCACGAAAGCTCGACAACATCCTCGCCTGTGTAGCTGTGCGGCGCACGAAAGACGAGCGCAACAGCCTCGTCAATTTCTTCGCCGTTGTGACAGATTTTGCCGAAAGCGGCTGTGTAGCCTTTCATCTCGGTTATTTTTTTATTATTAATATTTTTAAAAATTCTGTCGGCAATTTCAAGGGCTTTTTCACCCGAAATTCTGATAACGCCGATTCCGCCCTCGCCCTGTGCGGTGCTGATGGCGGCAATAGTTTTTTCGTTCATAGTTCACCATTTTAATTCGGAATTCGGAATGCGTAATTCGGAATTAATGGGCTGTCGAGTACCTCAACACGCAAATCTCCGAATCAATATTTTAATAATATAGTGTAGGGAACGGTCTTGACCGTTCCGAAAGGTATAGAAGTTGGTTTTTAATAAGCGGAACGGTCAAGACCGTTCCCTACAGATTATGTTCCGTAAAACACTGTTAATACTACAAAATAAGGGCAGATTGCTCTGCCCTTCGTTTTAAATTCACTTATCAATTCTTCCGTAAAGACCTGTGCCGTCGCCCTCGTTGAGCGGCTTTCTGTCGGGATTTGCAGGAGCAGAATTGTAATTGCGGTTAGCGTTGTACGGACGTCTGCCGCCTCTGCCTTTGTTATAGCCACCCTTATGGAAATTATTTCTTGCCTTGGGGTCGGGTCCGATAACAACGTGACGGTTAGCGTTTTCACCCTCACTCCACGAAATTGCTCCGTTCACCTTCTGAACGGCTGTGTGGATAATTCTTCTCTCGTAGGGATTCATAGGCTCAAGGTTTGTCTTTCTGCCTGTCTTGACAGCCTTGAAAGCAAGCTTTCTGCCGAGAATTTCAAGAGTTTTTTCTCTCTTTTCTCTGTAGTTGCCTGTGTTGATTGTAACCTTGAAATAGCCGCTGTCTGCGTGGTTTGCAACAAGGCTTGTAAGATACTGAAGTGAGTCGAGAGTTTCGCCTCTTCTGCCGATTACAAAGCCAACGTCCTCGCCCGAAAGGTCAAACTCAACGCCGCCTTCGACTAATTTCTTTTCAATTACAACGCTCTGAAGATTCATCTTGTCGAGGATATTTCTCAAAAATTCCTCTGCCTTATCTTCGGGAGAAGCCTTAAGCGTTACTTTTACCTTTGCAGGAGCGCCGCCAAAAAGACCGAACTTCTTTTTTTCGGCACGCTGGATAAGTTCAAATTCAACCTCGTCTGTTTCATCAAGACCGAGCTGTCTTTTTGCGTCGTTAAGAGCGTCAAGCTCTGTTTCACCAACGCCGATTACTTCTTTTATCACGATTTTTCACCTTTATTTCGTTTGAATATATTTAAAATTATTTCTTCTTTTTCTTCTTTGTGTTTGCACCCTCGCCTGATTTAAGCTCGTGCGGAGCGTAAACGTAGGGGATTTTTGCCTCGTTTTCAAACATTAATGCGGCGTGTCTTGCCTCTGAATTTGCAGTAAGCTGTGCCGGACTGAAAATTTTGCCGAGCACGATTGACTGAACAAGACTGATTACAGCCGAAATAATCCAGTAGTATGCAACTGCCGCAGGTACGTTGAATGCGATATAAGCGGAGAACAGCGGCATACCGATAAGCATAATCTTCATACAGCCCTGCTGCTGTGCCATCTGATTTTTGTTAATTCTCATAGTAATCAACTGAGCTCCAACGTTGGAAGCAAAGCAGAATACAGGGAAAAGAGTATACCACGAAAAAAGACCGAATTCATTTGGAATAGCAAGCAAATCGACACCGAACGGATTAAAGCCTCCGATGAACATCTGGATTGTAGAAATTTCCTGTGCATTGAAGATTCCCTGAATAGCCTCGGTATTCATAATGTTTGGGAAAACTTTAAGCAGGCTGATTTCCTGATATGTGGGATTTACGCTTGCGGCATATCCGGGAATTGTGTTGATGTAGGAAAGTGCATTGTTTACGTCCTCACTGTTTAAATGAAGAGTATTCGTAAGGGGGTAGGCAACTGCATAGAAAATACCTAAAATTACGAGAAAAGGAATGATTGTCGTAAGACAGCCGCCCATAGGCTTTACGCCCTCTTTTTCGTAGAGCTTACTTGTTTCTTCCTGAAGCTTCTGCCTGTTGTTGGCGTACTTTTCCTGAAGCTCCTTTTGCTTTTTGGAAAGCCTTGCAGTACCCGCCATAGACTTCTGCTGTTTAACGGAAAACGGGAAAAGTATCAGCTTGACTATAACGGTAAATACGATAATGGAAAGACCGAAATCCTTGAGTATATAGAAAGCTCCCCAGAGTATGTAGCCCAGCAAGCTTCCGAGAAATCCGAAGATTTGCATATTGTTACCTCACTTTTGAGTAAAATGTGCAATCACAGCAAATACAATATGCGTGTTGCTAATTTCTCCTGCCTGTCCTTTTTTCGGGAACAGGGTCATAGCCGCCCTTTGAAAAGGGATTGCAACGCAAAATACGCCAGAACGTAAGAGCAAAGCCCTTTAGTGCGCCAAAGCGCTCAATAGCCTCGATACCGTACTGCGAGCAGGTTGGAATGTACTTGCAGTTAGCTCCCAGATGCGGAGAAACGGCGGCTTGATAGAATTTAATCAGAGCAATCAGTATTTTTTTCATTTTTTACCTTAAAAAATCATCTTAAAACATCTGCTGCTTTCAATTGCTTTTTCATAGCGTCCAAAACAGTCTGCGACTTAACATATGGGGTTTTGCCCCTTGCGACAAAAACAAAGTCGTATCCCTGCTTCAAATCGGGATAGAGTTCGTAGTAAGCTGCTCTGATAACACGCCTTGCTCTGGAGCGTTTAACAGCCTTGCCGACCTTTTTGCCTGTGGTAATTCCGAAACGCAGGTTATTGTTTTTATTTTTCATTACGTAGGTTACAAGCACAGGACTCACAAAGGATTTTCCCCTTTTGTACAGACGGGAAAAATCCCTGTTATCCTTCAAAGTGACATATTCACTCATTTTTTACACCACCGGGCAGTCGAGCACTCTAAAAAAGAAAGACCACCGAATAAAGTGGCCTTTTTTCTTAATAAGACAACCTTTTTCTGCCTTTAGCTCTTCTTCTTGCTAAAACTTTCTTACCGTTTGATGTAGCCATTCTCTTTCTGAAACCGTGCTCCTTCTTTCTGTGGAGCTTTTTAGGCTGATATGTTCTCAACATAGGTGAAAACCTCCCTTCAAAATATAACCTTGCAATATAGCATTATACCGTAGTTTTCAAATTTCGTCAAGTGTTTTATTTCGGAAAGAGAAAATTTTATTCAGGTTTAAATGCGGTTTTTTTAATTATACAATATAATGTAGTAACGCCGTTTAGCGGTACAATATAAGGAAAATTTTTTAATAAATTAACCGCCTTGTATGCGGAGTACAAGACGGCAGAATATCTGTGAATGTGTTTTTTGCTATTTATATTGACATTTTAATAATGTTGGTGTATTATAAATATAGTAACAGAACAGTTTTGGCTGTTCTGCATACAATAGGTTAATTTTATATTAACCGCTCTGTATGGCAGTACAGGGCGGTTACTTCTTTTTTATATCATTAATAATCGCCCTGACAGCCGTCAGAACAATTGCGAATGTAAGTAATATGATTACGTCATTCACTTGATATGCACCCCCTTTACAAATAAAATTTGCAGGGATTGGGTGCAGAACAACCGCCACTATTCTGTTACTACAAGGGATATTATATCATAATTTGTAAAAATAACAATAGCTTTTAAAAATTATTTTTACTTATTGGAATAATAAAACCGCCTTGTATGTTCAAGACGGTTATTTTAAATTATATATTGACTTTGTGCTTATGTTGGTGTATTATAAAAGTAGTAACAGAACAGTTTTGGCTGTTCTCCTTACAGTAGGTAAATTTTTATAAACTTAACCGCCTTGTATGTGGAGTGCAGGGCGGTTATTTTTTTATATTCTTTATGACTTCGCATAACGCTACTAAAACAATAGCAAAAGCAAATAAGTAAAAGACTTCCGTCATTTTGAATATACACCCCCTTTCGTAAGGGAGTGAGAACAACCGCCGCTATTCTGTTACTACAAGGGATATTATATCATAATTTGTAAAAATAACAATAGCTTTTAAAAATTATTTTTACTTATTGGAATAATAAAACCGTCTTGTATGCAGTGTACAAGACGGTTGTTTTTATTTTATTGTTAGCGGTGACACAACATCAAATTGCGTACCGAGGTACTCGGCTTAATCTAAATAAGCCGCTCCGATAATGCCTGCGTCGTTGCCGAGCGTGCATTTGCAGATTACTGTCTGCTTGTCATTGTGCTTTGTGTAGCGCTCACGCTCAACATATGAACGAACGGGAGCGAGGAGATTTTCACCCTCGTTTGAAATTCCACCGCCGATGCAGAGAACGTCGGGCTGGAAGATGTTGATGATATTTACAAGTCCGCAGGAAAGGTAGCTTATGTACTCCTCAACAACGGATTTTGCAGTCGGGTCGCCGTCACGCATTGCGTCAAATGCTGTTCTGCCGTTTACCTTGTTGATGTCGCCGTCGCAGAGCTTGAGCATATAGCTGAATTCAAGCTTTTCGGAAAGAATTTTCTGCTTTGTGAGGTTGATAAGTCCTGTTGCGGAAGCGTAGGTTTCCCAGCAGCCACGTCTGCCGCAGGCACATTCCTTACCGTCCTTGACGATAACCATATGACCGAGTTCGGCGCCTGCAAAGTTTGAGCCGCTGTAGATTTTGCCGTCAATGATGATTCCTCCGCCTACGCCTGTGCCGAGAGTGATTGCAACTGCATTTCTTGCACCCTTTGCACTGCCTGCAAGGTACTCGCCGAGAGCTGCCGCATTGGCGTCGTTCTCAATGTGAACCTTCTTGCCGAGTCTTTCCTCCATCATCTCAACAACCTCCCAATTGTGGAAGAAGAGGTTTGCAGAGTACTCGATTACGCCTGTTTTCGGGTTTACTGCACCCGGAACGCCGATACCTACGGACTCAATGTCGTCCATAGTGAGCTTTGCTTTTTCAACGGCTTTCTTTGCAACCTCTGCCATACTGTCACAGATTTCGCTCTCCGGACGGGGAACGGCAGTTTTGCAGGAAGCCTTTGCTACGATTTTGTATTTTTTGTCAACTACGCCGGCTACAATGTTTGTGCCGCCGAGGTCAATACCGAGTTTGTACATTTTAGAACATCCTTTTTGTTTTTATTAATTCGTAATGCGGAATTATTATTCGCTCCGCTACGAATTTATAATATTGCGTATTTTTTGGAAAAGTTTGTTTGACACTGCGGACACGGCACGCCGTGTCCCTACAAGTAAAAACAAACGTTACCTATATATCAACTTAAAATTCGGGCAACCGTTTTATCCAAACAAACCGACTTTTCCACTCGACCTGCTTGTCGAGGCACTCGACTCAGTTGAAATTATACGAATAGTTCGGTGCTTCCTTTGTAATCTGAATGTCGTGCGGATGGCTTTCACGCAGACCTGCGCCGGAAATCTGAACGAATTTTGCCTTTTTGTGAAGCTCCTCAATAGTAGCACAGCCTGTGTAGCCCATACCCGAGCGCAGACCGCCCATAAGCTGGTAAACTGTGTCGGAAAGCATTCCCTTGTAAGGAACACGTCCCTCAACGCCCTCGGGAACAAACTTGTTGTTGCTTGCCTGGAAGTATCTGTCTGCACTGCCCTTGCCCATTGCGCCGAGACTGCCCATTCCACGGTAAACCTTGAACTGTCTGCCCTGATAAATTTCATTATCTCCGGGGCTTTCTTCACAGCCTGCAACGAGTGAGCCAATCATAACAACGTTTCCGCCTGCGGCAAGCGCCTTTACAATGTCGCCGCTGTACTTGATACCGCCGTCTGCAATTACGGGAATGCCGTACTTTGAAGCCTCGCAAGCGGCGTCATAGATTGCGGTAATCTGCGGAACACCGATACCTGCAACAATTCTTGTTGTGCAGATTGAGCCGGGGCCAATGCCGACCTTGATAGCGTCTGCACCTGCGTCGATAAGAGCCTTTGCGGCTTCGGCAGTTGCAATGTTGCCTGCGATAAGCGGAAGATTCGGATAAGCCTTCTTAACCTTTGCAACAGAATTGACAACGTTTGAGTTGTGACCGTGAGCAGAGTCAAGCACAACAACGTCAACCTGAGCCTCAATAAGAGCGGCTACTCTGTCAAGAACGTCAGCCGTTGCGCCGATTGCGGCACCGCAGATAAGTCTGCCCTTGTCGTCACGTGCAGAGTTGGGATACTGAACGCTCTTTTCAATATCCTTGATTGTGATAAGTCCCTTAAGACTGCCGTCCTTGCCGACAATCGGGAGCTTTTCAATTCTGTGCTGACGAAGAATCTCCTGTGCTTCCTTAAGAGTTGTTCCTACGGGAGCTGTAACGAGATTTTCGTGAGTCATAACCTTTGAAATCGGCTGTGCAAAATCTTCACCCGTCATAAAGCGGAGGTCACGGTTTGTGATGATTCCGACAAGCTTGCCGTCACGGCAGATAGGAACACCCGAAATTTTGTACTTGCCCATAAGGTTGTCTGCATCTCTTACGGTGTTTTCGGGTGCGAGGAAAAACGGATTTACGATAACGCCGTTCTCACTTCTTTTTACTCTGTCAACCTGGTCAGCCTGACGCTCAATCGGCATATTCTTGTGAATAATACCAACGCCGCCCTCTCTTGCAATAGCGATAGCCATAGCGGTTTCGGTGACTGTATCCATAGCGGCAGTCATAAGAGGAGTGTTGAGCTTAATGGTCTTTGTAAGGTGTGTTGAAACGTCAACATTTTTAGGCTCAACGTCTGACTCTCCCGGTATAAGAAGAACATCGTCAAAGGTAAGTCCTTCCTTGCCGAACTTTTCATTGTAGTTAGTATTCAGCATAATTTTCCTCCGTTTTACAAAATTTTTAAATAATTAGTTATTAACCTTTATTATAACAAATCACTTTCGGTTTATCAATAACAAAATATAAATTTTACTCAAATATTTCAGATTATTTTTATATGTAGTTTTACTTATGCTTTCCTGAAAACGAAACGCATATTTACCTTTGGCATAACTCTTGACAATTTAATAGAATATGGTATAATAAAAACAGATAAGGCAGACCGTATAAGCGGTTAGCCCCTAAAGAAAATTAATTTAAGAAATAAACCGTTTCTTTGGAGAGTGGCGGTTTATTTCTTTTTTTATTGCAACGATAGTATAAAGAATAATCACTAAAATTATTACTATGTACTCCATCAGCAACACCCCTTGCAGGGGCAAGACTTAACCGCCTACCGTATAGGTTGCCTTATCCGCTGAAATTATATCATAATTTTACAAGAAAATCAATTATTTTTGTATATTGACAACGAAGAATATAAAATATAAAATTGTTGTTACGGAACAGTTATTTTATTATGTAATACTATTAATATGGGAGATTAATATAATGAAAAAAATATATGCAAAAATCATTTCACTTTTACTCATTGCCGTAACTGCGGCGGCTTTTTCGGGATGCGGTGACAACGGCTCGTCAGCACCGGTACAGCAGAACACAACCTCTGAAACGTCGGCGCAGGAAACTACGCAGGCAAGCACGTCAAATGGCAATTCCGCAAACAAGAATTCAAAGCTTCCGTTTCCGAAATACGCCGAAAACGGCGACGATTTCACAGGTGCGTGGAAAATTACCGAGAGCGAGGAGTCGCAGGCTTTGAGCTTTATTTTCAGCTTTAACGGCGAAGGCAGAGTTGCAATGGTCGTTGATAATTCGGGGTTCTTCGGCAAATACGAGGTTGAAAACAAGAACGGTAAAAATACCTTTACAACGCAGATGATTTACGGACTAAACGGTGAGTACACCTATGAGCTGTCCGACGATAAAAAAACAATAAAGCTCACCAAGAACGAAGATAACTTGAAAACAACTATGCAGAGACTTGAAAGCTTTGATTGTGTTCCGAACGCTGAAAACACAAAAATTGACGAGAAACTGCTCGGAGCGTGGAAGTCGGATGACGAGGAGTATTTCTACTTTGACGAAAGCGGAATAATGTATCACAATCTGTACAACACAACGTTTAACTACGCCGCTTATACAGCCGAGGATTCAAAGATTACGGCAACCTATTCAATGGGCGGCGAAATGTCAGACGAATACGAGTACTCGGTTGAGGGCGATAATTTAAAACTCAACGGCTACAGTTATAAAAGAATTTCCGAAAGTGAGGTTGAGTAAGCGCTCGTTCGATTATCCTTTAAAACTGCTTTGTTTTCAGACGTTTTTTGTGAAGTAAACGATAATTTAGTTCAATTCGGAATGCGTAATTCGGAATGCGGAATTAATGGTCGCTACGCTCCGGATTTGTAATAGTGCGTGTTGTTTGGAAAGGTTTGTTTGCTGAATTAAATTTGATATATTTATAACGTTTAGTAATAATACTAAAAATCTACTCCTGCGGCAACGCCGCATATAAATTAATTCGGGCACCAAGCTTTTGAATTATTTGAACCTATCCACTCGACCGCAATTCCTAATTCCGCATTCCTAATTCCGCATTAAATTATAGTTTAGCTTACAAATTAGAAAAAATAGTCTTTTTATTGCAATGACAGTATAAAATAACAGGACAGCTCAGTTTAAAAAGCTGTCCTGTTTGTTTTTGTCGAGTATAATTTCAATCAATCTTGCAACGCCGTCGTTGTTGTTTGACGGAACGATTATATCGGCGCAGTCAAGACACAGCCTTGACGCATTCTCAACAGCCGCACCAAAGCCCGATTGCTCAATCATATCTGCGTCGTTGTCGGCGTTTCCGCAGGCGCAGGTGTTTTCTTTCTTAACGTCCAGATGGTTACAGAGCCAGTTCACAGCGTTGCCTTTTGTTGCACTTTTGTCCATAAATTCGATGAAATTTTCAGATGACGAGGTGATGTAAAATCCGCTCTTGCTATCCTCTGCAAGCTGTCTTATGTGCGACCTTTTTTTCGCATTAGTGCAGATGATTTCAATGCTGTCAAGCTCTTTACGGTGATTGTAGATAAACTCACGCATATTATCAATGTGACCATGAGAAGCCTTTACGTAATCAACGTAAGCCTCACTGCAACCGTATTTCAGCGGATTTGAAGTG
>CAMKNF010000029.1 GCA_946414115.1 uncultured Ruminococcus sp.
ACCACCGAGATCTACACTCTTTCCCTACACGACGCTCTTCCGATCTCAATGTGGCGTAACAAGGCTATTACCGATACCTATATGCCCGGTTCGGTATTCAAAATGTGTACTGCGTCTATGGCTCTTGAAGAGGGTAAGGTGAACGACAACTCAACCTTTGTGTGCGGCGGCTCAATGGTTGTAAGCGACAAGACTATCCACTGCAGTCACCTTGAAGGTCACGGCACCCAGAACTTTGTGCAGGCTGTCTGCAATTCGTGCAACCCCGCGTTTATCCAGATAGGTCAGCTTATCGGAATGAACAAATTCTGTCAGTATTATCAGGGCTTCGGATTTTCCGAAAAAACGGGAATCGACCTCCCCGGCGAAGCTGACGATAACTTCTGGAAAGAGGGAACTATGACCGACGTTGACCTTGCGGTTGCGTCTTTCGGACAGAACTTTTCAATCACGCCTATTCAGATGATTACAGCCTGTGCCGCAGTGGCAAACGGCGGATACGTTCTTCAGCCCTACGTTGTTTCAAAGATAACAGATTCCGACGGCAACGTAATAAAAAATGTTGAAAAAAAGATTAAGCGTCAGGTTGTTTCAAAAGAAACCTCCGACAAGATGAATGAAATTCTCGGTTACAACACTTCTACCGCAGGTGCAACGGCAGGATATGTTGCTGGCTACAAGGTAGCAGGTAAGACAGGTACGTCCGAGAAAATCGGCTCAAAGGTTGAAAGCCATTTCAGCGAGGACTATATCGCTTCATTCTGCGGTTATGCCCCTGCCGACGACCCGCAGATTGCAATGCTTGTATTCTTCGATACACCGTCGGGTGATGCATATTACGGCTCACAGGTTGCAGCTCCCGTATTCATTAATATTATGTCCGAGGTTCTTCCGTACCTTGAGATCAAGACGGAATATACCGACAGCGAGCTTGAGTACGTTGACGTTTCGGCTGGAGATTACACGGGAATGACTGTTTCAGAGGCTGAAGCGGCAGCACAGGCTGACGGCTTTACAACAACGGTAAAGGGTGACGGCGAAAAGGTTATTGCCCAGATACCTGCGGTTTCTTCAAAAATTCCTTCGGGAGGAAATGTTGTGCTCTACACCGACGACACCAGCAGAAGTGAAACGGTAACGGTTCCGAATCTTGTAGGTTACTCGGCAACGGAGGTCAACAGTGTTGCGAGTGCTTATGGCTTGAACGTCAGCTTCTCGGGTGCGTCCGATACGGGTGTTGTCAGCACATCACAGAATATTGCAGAGGGCACTTCGGTAAGTCCGGGTACGGTAATTACGGTTTCGTTCTCTTCTTCATCTGCAACATTTAACGACTGATAAATATATGACCGATTATGGGTAAAGCGCAAAAACGCTTTGCCCTGAAACGGTTTAATACGTCTGAAAGGATAGATAATTATGATGATTTACGGAATATGGACTTTTTGCGCGGCACTTGCGGCGTTTCTGATTTCCTTTGTACTGGGAAGATTCTTAATCCCGTATCTTCACAAGCTTCATTTTGGCCAGACAATTCTGGACATCGGTCCGAGCTGGCACAAAAACAAGCAGGGAACTCCGACAATGGGCGGAATAATGTTCATTGCGGCAATTACTTTTGTTACAATAGTCAGCACAATTGTCTATATTCTTACAGGCGCTGATTTTATCAACACATATTTTGCAGATATACCAAAGGAAAGCCTGTTGATTTTTGCAGGACTCGGTCTTGCACTTGCAAACGGACTTATCGGCTTTATAGATGACTATATCAAGGTTGTTAAAAAGCGCAACCTCGGACTTACTGCAAAGCAGAAGCTTGTACTTCAGTTTTCCGTTGCGGCAATTTACCTTGCAGTACTGGGATTTTCGGGATGCGGAACAGCTACAATAATTCCGTTTGTCGGTGAGGTTGACCTCGGATTTTTCTACTATATCATTGCCGCAGTTGCCATTGTCGGCATAGTGAACTCGGTAAATCTTACCGACGGCGTTGACGGCCTTGACGGCTCAATCACTTTCTTTGCCTGCGCTTCGTTTATGCTTATTGCAAGTATGCTCGACAGCCTCGGACTTACTGCGATGTGTGCCGCAAGCTGCGGAGCGTGCCTTGGCTTCCTTGTGTGGAACTTCCACCCTGCAAAGGTGTTTATGGGCGATACAGGCTCGCTGTTCCTCGGAGGGCTTGTGTGCGCTCTTGCATTTGCAATGAATATGCCGATTCTTCTTCTTCCCATCGGTATTGTCTACATCGCAGAGGAGCTTTCGGTTGTTCTTCAGGTCAGCTACTTCAAGCTTACACACGGCAAAAGACTTTTCAAGATGAGCCCAATTCATCACCACTTTGAAATATGCGGCTGGAGCGAGGTTAAAATTGTTGCCGTATTCAGCGCAGTAACAGCCGTTTTCGGTGCAATTGCATTTGCACTCGTTTATTTCGGAGTGAAATGATTTATTCGTGTAAATATTTTTGCTAAAAAATGTAGGGAACGGTCTTGACCGTTCCGAGTCGGTTAAGAGTTGGCTTGTGAATCAGCGGAACGGTCAAGACCGTTCCCTACACTGATGAATGTATTTTAATATAAAAAGGAGGGAAAAACCGTATGGCACCAAACAAGAGAATGATGCTTAAGGCAGACGTAAACAGAATTTACGATGACGAATATTATTCGGAGCAGAAAATCAAGCAGGAAAAGTTTTTCATCCGTCCCTCCCGTCAGCGCAAAATGAAGAAAACAAAGTGGTTTGCAATCGGAATGGGAATAGATCTGCCATTCTGCATCATAATTCTTATTCTGCTTACAATCGGAACAATTATGATGTTCTCGGCAAGCTATGCGTTTTCCTATTATACACAGGGCGACAGCTACTATTTTCTTATTAGACAGCTTATATTTATCGTAATCGGTATTGCGGCTATGACTGTGATGTCGTTTTTTAACTATAATAAGCTTCACAAAATTGCCCCTGTCGTCCTCGGGATTTCGTATCTTGCACTGATGATAGTGCTTGTGCTTCCGGGTGATAACGGTGTAAAGCGTTGGATTCCGCTCGGATTGTTCAATATTCAGCCTTCCGAGATTGCAAAATTTGCAATTATCCTGTTCTTTGCACACTGGGCAAGTAAATATTACAACAAAATGCAGTTTGCACGTTACAGCGTTCTGCCCGGACTTATCGTGTTTGGTACAACAGCCTTGTTGCTGTTTCTTGAGCCGCACTATTCGGGCATTGTAATCCTCGCAATCCTGACTGTACTTATGCTCTACATAGGCGGTATGAAAACAAAGTATCTTTTCATCGGCTTTGTGCTTATGGTCGGAGTTGTGCTTCTGCTTGCAGTGACAGGCGGTTTGTCCTACGCAATGAGCCGTATGGACGGCTGGGGACAGGCGCTTATATACACAGACGAGGATATGTGGCAGACCACGTGGCAGACGAGAAATTCACTCTACGCAATCGGCTCGGGCGGCTTGTGGGGACTCGGACTGGGACAGTCACGTCAGAAGTACCTCTATCTTCCCGAACCGCAGAACGACTTTATTTTTGCAATTGTTGTTGAAGAGCTTGGCTTTATCGGCGCAACAATGATTCTCCTTATTTTCGCACTTCTTGTATGGAGAGGAATAACGCTTTCGCTCCGTGCAAAGGATAAATTCGGAAAGCTCCTCGGCATAGGACTTACCTCGCAGATTGGTGTTCAGGTTGTGCTGAATATTCTCGTAATCACCGACTGGCTTCCGAATACGGGTATCAGCCTGCCGTTCTTCAGCTACGGCGGCAGTTCGCTGATTATGTTACTTGCGCAGATGGGTATAGTTCTTTCAATTTCAAGAACTGCAAATATTGAAAGACAGTAATATATATGGAGGAATGTATATGAAAGTTTTGCTTGCAGGCGGCGGTACGGCAGGACACATCAATCCTGCTCTTGCAATCGCAGGTTACATCAAAAAGAAACGCCCCGAAACCGAATTTCTGTTCATCGGCAACCGTGACGGAATGGAGCAAAGGCTTGTTCCGCAGGCAGGTTTTGACATTAAGTCGATAACGATAAGCGGTTTCAAGAGAAGCTTTTCACCGAAAAATATGGTTGAGAACGTAAAGACCGTTACAAGAACCTTTACGTCATCTCACGAGGCAAAGAAGATTATCTCGGAGTTCAAGCCCGATATATGCATAGGAACGGGCGGTTATGTTTCAGGTCCCGTCATAAGAACGGCGGCAAAAATGGGTATTCCCTGCATAATTCACGAGCAGAACGCATACCCCGGAGTTACAAACAAAATGCTTGCAAAGAGCGTCAGCAAGGTAATGCTTGCAGTGCCGGACGCTAAAAAATATTTTGAAAAGGCTGACTTCGTCGTTACGGGAAATCCCGTAAGAGGCGACATTCTTACGGCAGACAAAGAGGAGTCGAGAGCCGAGCTAAAGCTTGACGGACGTCCGATGATTCTTTCGTTCGGCGGAAGTCTGGGCGCAAGAAAAATCAACGAAGCCGTAGCCGATATTGTCGCACGAAGCGGCAAGGACGGCAGGTATCAGCATATACACGCCTACGGAAAATACGGCGACTGGTTCCCCGACCTTGTAAAGGAAAAGGGAACGGATATTTCACAGTGCGGTAACCTCGACATCAGACCGTACATTGACAATATGCCGACGTGTATGGCGGCGGCTGACCTTGTAATCTGCCGTGCAGGCGCAATTACGCTCAGCGAAATTCAGGCTATGGGCAAGCCTGCAATACTCATTCCGTCACCGAATGTTGCGGAAAATCATCAGTACCACAACGCAATGGCGCTTGTAAACGCAGGAGCAGCCGAGATAATCGAGGAATCGGAGCTGTCGGGCGAAACGCTTATGAAAACAGTCGATAAGATGCTGTTAGATCCCGAAAAGCTGAAAACAATCAGCGAAAATTCTCGAAAAATGGCAATAACCGATGCAAACGAGAGAATCTACTCGGTTGTCAAAAAAACACTCGGACTTGTTTAATTTACCGTAGTAACATCGGCATAACTTTCTCATAGAATATAAAGGTATTCTTTTTGAGAGGGTGTTACTGTGTCAAAACTGCTTGTAACAGGAAGAAAAAAACTTGGCGGAGAGACATACGTTCAAGGAGCCAAAAACAGTGCGCTGCCTGTTCTTGCGGCAACGATACTTACAAAGGGCGAGAATGTAATCTACAATTGTCCCGACCTTTCCGATATTGAAGCGTCTGCAAGAATACTTCGCTATCTCGGTTGTAAGGTCAGCCGAAGCGGAAGCGCAGTGCTTGTGAACTGTGATACAATCGATAAATACGATATTCCCGACGAGCTTATGCGCAAAACGAGAAGCTCAATTATCTTCCTCGGCGCAATACTTGCACGAACAGGCAGGGCAAAAATGAGCTTCCCCGGTGGCTGTGAAATAGGTCTGCGGCCTATCGATATTCACCTTAAAGCACTACGTGAAATGGGTGCGGATATACGTGAAATTCACGGCTGTCTTGACTGCACAGCACCAAAGGGGCTTAAGGGAACGAAAATTTCCCTCTCGTTTCCGAGCGTAGGTGCAACCGAGGACATAATGATAGCCGCCTGTCTTGCCGACGGCACAACAACAATTACTAATGCCGCAAGAGAGCCCGAAATCTGCGACCTTGCAGATTTCCTCAACAAATGCGGCGCAAAAATTTACGGAGCCGGCGAGGGCGTTGTCATAATCGAGGGTGTCAAATCGCTCAAACCGACAAGCCACTCTATAATTCCCGACAGAATAGTCTGCGCAACGCTTATGGCGTGTGCCGCTGTTACAGGGTCGAAAATAACGCTTGACGGAGTTATTTGCAGTCACCTTGCCTCTATCATTCCCGTTTTTGAAGATGCAGGCTGTAAAATCAGGTGTTGCAACGGCACTCTTGAATTTACTGCTCCCGAAAAATTAAAAGCGATGAAAACCGTTCGCACAATGCCATATCCGGGCTTCCCGACCGACGCACAGGCACCTTTGCTTGCAGTGTCCTGCATAGCCGACGGAACGACGGTTTTTGTTGAAAACATATTTGAAAACCGCTACAGACATACGGGCGAGCTTATCCGAATGGGTGCAGATATAAAAACCGTCGGAAAGGTTGCCGTAGTCGAGGGCGTAAAGTCGCTTTACGGTGCGCCTGTTGAGGCTACCGATTTGCGTGGAGCGGCATCGCTTGTTGTCGCAGGACTCTGTGCCGAGTCGCAGACCGAAATCAGTGGAGTAAGATACCTTGAGCGTGGATACGAAAATTTCGAGCTTACGCTGTCTGCCCTCGGTGCAGATATAAAAAAGATTTAGCCGAGTACCTCGGCGGGCAAAATGAGTGGAAAAGTCGGATAGCTTTGAAAAAACGGATGCCCGAATTTTAAGTTGATATATAGGTAACGTTTCGGGCGACCCTGAGCGGTCGCCCGTAAGGAAAATGAAAAGAAAAGGAGGAAGTTTGCCGATGAGTGAGAGAAAAACACTTTCGTCAAAGGACAGAAAGCAGTTAGCAAAGCAGAGAAAATCAGCTGCAAAGCAGGCTCAAAAATTTCACAGGGAACAGGAAAAAAAGGCAAAAAAATCCTCTGCAACAGCTAAAAAATCCACAACAAAAAAGCGTTCCTCAAGCAAGATTGAGGAGGCTGTCAATTCTGGAAAAACCGTTAAATTTGAAAACATCAGCCGTGAAGAAAAGTATATGCGTGAAAGCGAGGAGAGAATCAGAAACCTCGAGCCGCAGGATTTTGACGACGGCTATTACATAGACGAATACTGTGCAAGACAAAAGCAGGAGCGCCGTGCAAAGGAAATTCATCAGCAGGAAAATGAAGTAATCCACAGACGAAAAAAACCGATTACGCAAAAACAGCTGAGAATCAGACGTATTTTAATTTACAGCTCAATTTTTGCCGCAGTGCTTGTAATCGGCGTAGTGTTAAGTCTTACCGTGCTTTTTAAAACCGAGAAAATCGAGGTTGAGGGCGACAAGTATTATTACGAGGATCAGATAATAGCTTTCAGCGGAGTTGAGCTACAGCAGAATATTATAGTCGGAGCGTTCAGCAGTACACCCGAAAATATTTCCGCAAATCTTCCGTATGTTGAAAAGGCAGAAATCAGCTTTGCAATTCCCGATACAATCACAATTAAAATCACTGATGCAGTACCGTCATACGTAATAAAAAACGGCGAAAAGTTTCTTCTTATAAGCTCCAAGGGACGTATTCTTGACAGCGTTGACAGCAACGAGGACAAGCTGCCCGAGCTTAAATGTGACAAGCTCAAGAGCACGAAAGCAGGCGATTATGTTTCTTTCAGCGATGAAAATGTGCCTGATATTCTTGAGGATGTTTCCGAAAGTCTTAATGCAAACGACGTAAAGAATATTACGGCTTTTGACGTTACCGATACTGCCAACATCACGCTTGAATACGACAAGCGAATTACAATTAACATCGGTCTGCCCGAGGATATTGACTATAAAATCAGAACGGCGATGACGATTATCAACGAAAAGCTTGACCCGAATAACACCGGTACAATTGCAGGAAAGCTTGACGTTTCTTCCTGCAACACCACAAAGGTTTCACGCTACAAGCCTGCCGAAACGGCACCTCCGACAACAGCGCCGTCAACCACAGCACCTGCCGATTATTCGGACAGCAATCAGTATTATGACGACAGCTACACGTGGAGTGATAATACATACTCCGACGGCGGATACGTTGACGACGGCACAGACAATTACGGTGAGCCGTATGACAGCAATACTTATGCAGATGACGGCACTTCCGACTATTCCGCACAGAATGATTACAACGCTTATGGTGATGCAGGGGATAATTATTACGACGACGGAGCATATTATGCCGAATAGCTGAAAAAATTTCATTATTATTGCAGAAAATCATATTAAAAGCATTGATATTTTTGCAAAAGTATGATAAAATATAGATTATAATTGTGTACTCTAAAATATTATGGAATTTTATCGCTATACAGACTTAAAAGATTTTAAGGAGGACGTAAAAATGGCTTTTGAACTGGAATTGGAAAATGAGTATATGCCTAAAATTAAGGTTATAGGTGTCGGCGGCGGCGGCGGAAATGCCGTAAACCGAATGGTAGCAATGGAAGTTAAGAATGTTGAATTTATTGCAATTAACACAGATGAGCACGTTTTAAGACTTTCAAAAGCTTCACAGAAAGTACAGATTGGTGAAAAGCTTACAAGAGGTAAGGGCGCAGGCTCAATGCCCGCAATCGGTCAGAGTGCCGCAGAGGAAAGCAAGGACGAAATTGCGGCTCTCCTTAAGGATACCGATATGGTATTCGTTACCGCCGGTATGGGCGGCGGAACAGGTACAGGCGCCGCTCCCGTTGTTGCAAAAATCGCAAAGGATATGGGAATCCTCACAGTAGGCGTAGTTACAAAGCCGTTTGCTTTTGAGGGCAAGAGAAGAATGACTCAGGCTGAACAGGGTATTGCAGAGCTTTCTGCCTGTGTTGATTCACTCATCATCGTTCCCAACGAAAGACTTAAATATGTTTCAGATACAAGCATCACACTTCAGAATGCATTTGAAATTGCAGACGATGTTTTAAGACAGGGTGTTCAGAGTATTTCCGACCTCATTCTTCTTCCCGGTCTTGTAAACCTCGACTTTGCAGACGTTACTTCCGTAATGAAGGACGCAGGCTACGCTCATATGGGTATGGGCAGTGCAACAGGCAAGGACAAGGCTACTGTTGCGGCTGACAAGGCTGTTTCAAGCCCGCTTCTTGAAACCTCAATCGACGGTGCAAAGGGCGTTATCATCAACATCACTGCTTCTGCCGATGTAAGTCTTGACGACATCGACGCTGCTTCAACAATGATTAAGGATAAGGTTTCAGAGGATGCAAACATCATCTGGGGTGCTGTAATTGACGACAGAATGCAGGACGAAATGAGCGTAACTGTTATCGCAACAGGCTTTAACGGCGACGGTCAGATGGCAAAGAAAAAGCTTGAAAACGAGTCCGTGATCATTGATAGAGATGACGATAAGTCTGCTTCAAAATCTACAAAGGATAAGACAGACGACGATGACGACGATACATTCTACGATATTATGTCTATCTTCAACAAGTAATAATCAATCATTTTACTTACAGTTTTCATAAATGAACAGCGACGGCATTTTCGCCGTCGCTGTTTTTATGTGACTATATTGTTTTTTATAAGCTAAATGATAATTTAGCGTTGGAGTAATAGCTAATGCTGACGTAGGGGACGGCATCCCTGGCGTCCCTAAACATTACCTATATATCAACTTAAAATTCGGGCTACAATTTTCTCCTAACAAACCGACTTTTCCGCTCGATTTGCCCGCCGAGGCACTCGGCTAATTTATCGTTTCTTCTGCTTTTTCTTCTGTTTGTTCTTCGCTTTCTGTATCAAGCTTTTTGACTACAACTCTTATGATTCGCTGGTCCTTTACCTCCATAACGGTGAATCTGAAACCGTCGGCTTCAATGCTCTGGCGTTTTTGGGGAATAGTGCCTGCGTGTTCAAGAATAAATCCGCCAACCGTCACGCTGTCGCTTTCAATTGCGTCCTCGTCCATATCGAAAAGCGCAAGTAAATCGTCAAGCTCAATGTCGCCGTTTACAAGAAATTCACCCTTGCCTATTTTGTAGTAGTTGTGCTCGATTTCCTCGTCCTCGTCCCAGATTTCGCCAACGATTTCCTCAAGCAAATCCTCCATTGTGACAATTCCGAGCGTTCCGCCGTATTCGTCGGTAACGATTGCAAGGTGAATTTTCGTGCGTTTAAAAGCATTCAAAATCTTCGAAAGTTGTTGAGTTCTGAAAACAAAGTACGGAGTCTGCATTATGTCCCGCAAATCGGGAGCTTTTCCGTCTGCAAGCGACTCAAGATAATCCCTTGTGTGGAGAATTCCGACAATATGGTCAACCGTTTCCTCGTAAACGGGAATGCGTGAATACCTGTTCTCGATGATTATATCCTTAATCTTTTCCTGACTGTCGCTGATATTAATGAAGGTGACGTCAACTCTCGGCGTGAGGATTTCCTCGGCGGTCTTTTCGTCAAAGTCGAGTGCAGAACGCACCATTTCGCTCTCGCTTTCTTCAAGAACGCCCTCTTCTTCAATGCTTTCAACAATGTATTTCAGCTCGTTTTCCGTAACCGACGGACTGTCCTCGCTTCCGCCTGCAATTTTGAGTGCAAGCGATTTAAGCTTTAAGAACACAAACACAAACGGCTTGAGTATGAACATAAGCACACGCAGTAAGCCTGCTGTCTTGAGTGTAAATGAGTCGCAGTGTTCTTTTGCAAGGCATTTCGGGATAACCTCACCGAATGTCAGAACTAAAAGTGTAGTTGCACCCGTTGCAATTGCCGAGCCCATATCTCCGAAAAGATGAAGGCAAAGCACTGTTGCAATTGACGAACAGCTCAGGTTTACAATGTTGTTGCAGATTAGGATTGTTGTAAGGGCATTGTCAAAATTTTCGATAACATAAAGCGCATTTTTCGCCTTTTTGTTGCCGTTATCAACGCTGTGCTGGATTCGGATTTTGTTTACAAACGAAAACGCCGTTTCGGTAGCAGAAAAAAACGCCGATAAAAGCACGAGTATCGCAATGACAATACCCATAATTATGTCAGATGTCAATTAAAAATCACTCCGATTATTTTATTTATATTCTATAGTACTATAATTCTTTTAAATAATTATTGTTTTTAAGAAATATAAGAATAAAAACGTTGAAAAATATTGCTTAAAATGTTATAATATTTTCTATATTGCTTTTGCATATATATTTATAAATTGTGAATTACCGCAAGCTTTCGGGAAACAATATTTCTCGGAGGTGCATAGTTATGTCACAAAAATCAAAATCTTCAAAGTCGGATAAAAAGAACAGGGATAATTTCGTGAAAAATCCGAATTCAGACGATAATCCGCAAAAGCTTGAAAACGACAGTCCCATAAGCGAGGAGCATACCGACCAGATTGGCGAAACAGGCTCGGTGCTTACCTCTCACAAGGACAGCATAATACATTGTTTGACGATTATCGGTCAGATTGAAGGTCACTATATCCTTCCTCAGCAGAACAAAACAACCAAGTACGAGCATGTCATTCCTCTGCTTGTTTCCATTGAGGAGGACGAGAGGATTGACGGACTTTTAATTCTTCTCAATACCGTCGGAGGAGATGTTGAGGCAGGTCTTGCAATTGCCGAGGTCATTTCGGGAATGAAAAAGCCTACCGTTTCAATCGTGCTCGGCGGAGGTCACTCAATAGGGATTCCGCTTGCAGTAGCGGCGAAAAAGAGCTTTATTGCAAAAAGTGCCTCAATGACCGTTCACCCTGTCCGCACAACGGGGCTTACTCTCGGAGTGCCGCAGACGTTTGAGTATTTTCAGCGTATGCAGGACAGAATAACAACCTTTGTCGCCGAAAATTCCGACATCACAAAGGAAAGATATGACGAGCTTGTACTCAATACAGGCGAGCTTGTTATGGACATCGGCACTATTTTAGAGGGTGAAGAGGCTGTTGAAGAGGGATTAATCGACAGAGTAGGCACGGTTTCCGACGCAATAGACGCTCTGTATGATATGATAAAGGAGTCAAAACAGCAGAAAGAACCGAAGAAGAAATCAAGAGCAAAAAGCAGTAAAGCAAAGCAATAAACGATAATATAGTGTTTGGTTTATAGCAACGTTGACGTAGGGACACGGCGTGCCGTGTCCACACAAAAATTGTAATGCAATTTTTGTGAATGGGACGTCTGGGAAGCCGTCCCCTACGGAAATGTTTGTTTCCTCTATAACTAAAATTAATCGGTAAAGTCAGATTTCCACTGCGGACACGGCACGCCGTGTCCCTACGTCTAAAAACAAACGTTTCCTGTACATCCGCAGGGGACGGCTTTTCTGCGAAAACGGCAACCCTTTTGTCGCTTTGCGACATTTCCCCTAATAGGGGAATCACCTTAACGTCCCGAAACGTTACCTATATATCAATTTATAATTCGGGCATCGTTTTATCAAAACAATCCGATTTTTCCACTCGATTTGCCCGCCTAGGCACTCGGCTAAATTATCGTTTATCTCATCAAACAACCCTTAATTCAAATCTGAGTTAAAGGGATAATCAATATTTAAAAAAGGAGTACATACTATGTCAATTTTTGACGCAATTATTCAGGGTATTGTTCAGGGACTTACGGAGTTCCTGCCTGTATCAAGCAGCGGTCACCTTGCAATTACACAGCACATTTTAGGTACAAGCGGCGACGGCAATCTGTTCTTTAACGTAATGCTTCACGTGGGAACGCTTGTTGCCGTAATAGCCTTTTACTACAAGCTTATCTGGAGCCTTATCAAAGAATTTTTCTCAATGATAAAGGACATTTTCACAGGCAAATTCAAGTGGAGCAAAATGAACTATGAGCGCAACCTCATTATGATGCTCATAATCGGACTTCTCCCGCTGTTCCTGCTGTTTATCCCGATACCCGGAACAGAAATGAAAATCAAGGACTTAGCCGAAGTTCTGTCAGGAAGTCCTATACTGCTTGTAACTGCAATCTCACTTCTTGTCACAAGCGCACTTCTCACAGTCGGAATTATCTGCAACCGCAGAAACTCATCAAAGGGCGGCAAGCATCTCAAGGGTGCAGGCAAAGCAAACTCAAACGGCAGAGAAAGCTATACAATTCTTGACGCAGTATGCGTAGGTCTTATGCAGGTAGCCGCCGCAGTTTTCCCCGGACTTTCACGCTCGGGTTCAACACTTGCAGTGGGCGAGATGAGAGGAATCAACAAGCAGAAGGCTCTTGACTATACCTTCGTTCTCGGTGTTCCGTCAATTGTTGCCGCCGCACTTTTAGAGGGCATAGACGCTGTTAAGTCACCCGAGGGAATCAACGTTGAAATCGGTGTGATAATCGCAGGCGTAATTGCTTCAGCCGTTGTCGGATACCTTGCAATCGTAATCTTCAAATGGTTCTTGAAGTCCGACAAAATGAGCATTTTCGTAATATATACTGCAATTGTAGGTGTTGCCTTCATAGTAATTTCTATAATTGAAATGAATACAGGTGTAAATCTCTTTACAGGCGCACCGTTAAATATCTGATTATGAATTATCAGATTAAATAATTGTTAATATTTACACTCAAATGGTAAAATATTATTAATTAGTGTAGTTATGTAGTTTTTTGAGATAAACAATATTGAGAAGAAAAATAAAAAATATATATATTACTATTTTTATTATATTACTATTTTTATTTTTTTATTTTATATAGTGTATAGAAAAAAATATACACTACTACACAATACAGCGAAGCATGAAATTAGGAGTGATTTGATTGTCGGCAAAAAAGCAGACAGCAAGCAAAAACAAAAAATCAAAAACTCCTGCCAAAGCGCAAAAGGGCAGGAGCAGAGCAAAAAAGCCTGAAACTGCCGTACATACAGGGTTAAGCCCCAGAGTAAGGGCGATTATCTACGGTGCAATAGCGGTAATTTTTGCTTTGATGATTATTATCAAAGGCGAAAATGTGTGGACAGCCGTAAGAAGCTTTTTCTTCGGCGTGTTCGGATTCGGTATTTTCCTCATTCCGATTCTGATGATTTACCTTTGCCTGATAACCGAAAAAGAGAAACAGGTTGCCCGTTTCAAGGCAAAAATAATAATCAGTTCGTTTATTATACTTCTTGTTGGTGCGCTGATTTACATTGCAGGCGGTGCAGAGTTCAATAACGAGAATTTCTTTGCCTGCCTTGGACACCTTTACAAGCAGTCAGCAGATACGAACGTTTATATGACCTTCGGCTGCGGACTTATGGGAGGCATTATCGGCTATCCGCTTACGCTTCTTTGCGGTGAGGCGGCGGCACTTTGCGTGTGCATTGTAGCAACCGTTATGCTTGTGTTTATCATAGCAAATATTTCTGTAAAGGATATTACGGCGGCGGCTTCAAGAACGGTTAGCCACGTTCGTGAGGCAGGCGAAAAGCACGCTCGTGAAAGAAAGGCTCGCAGAGAGGCCGAGCGTGGAGGCCAGCAGACGAATGATTATGATGAAGTGCCGATGTACATAGCAGACGACAACGCATCAAGTGGCATTGATATTCCGCTTGATGACCCAAAGGCGAAGAAGAAAAGAAAAAAACGTCATGTAAAAAGCGGAATCGACATTGACTATGTTGACACAAACGAGCAGAATGCCGCTGATAAGGACTTGTCGGAGGATTTGATTAATATTATCAACCGTGCAAGCAAACCTCTCGGAGAGGATGCAGAGACAACGGTTGCCGATATTGCAGAGGATATTTCACAGGAGAAAGCGTCAAATCATATGTCAGACGGTGCAAAACAGGCTGACCCCGAAACCGTACCTGTTGAGAACAACGAAAAGCAAAAGAACAGTAAGGCGGAAGAAAATTCTGAATTTGATAATGTCGGTTATAAGACTGATAATTCTTCTGAAGAAGTAAAAGAAGAGAGAGTCTACCACTATCCGCCTGTTCAGCTTTTAAAGCCGAACACAAATAACAATGACAGAAACGCAATGGAGGAGCTTCAGAACAACTCCAAAAAGCTTATAGAAACGCTCCAGAGCTTTGGCGTAAACGCAACAATCACCAATATCTGCCGAGGTCCTTCGGTTACACGCTACGAGTTACAGCCTGCACCGGGCGTAAAAATCAGCAAAATCACAAACCTTTCCGACGATATTGCGCTTAACCTTGCCGCAAACGGCGTGCGTATCGAAGCGCCTATTCCGGGCAAAGCCGCTGTCGGAATCGAAGTGCCGAACAAGGTTGTAAGTATGGTTTCAATGCGTGAGCTTATCGACTCCGATAAATTCAGAAACGCAAAGAGCAAGCTTACCACAGTTTTAGGACGTGACATTTCGGGAGAAATTGTTGTCACCGACCTTGCAAAAATGCCTCACCTGCTGATTGCAGGTACTACAGGCTCGGGTAAGTCAGTGTGCGTAAACTCAATTCTTATGAGTATCCTTTTCAAGGCAACTCCCGATGAGGTAAAGCTGTTGCTTATCGACCCGAAAATGGTTGAATTTTCAAAGTATAAGGGCATACCGCACCTGCTTGTTCCCGTGGTTTCGGACGCAAAGAAAGCGGCAGGCGCACTTGCATGGGCGGTAAACGAAATGCTCCAGAGATATAAAATTTTCTCGGAGTATGATTGCAAGGACATTGATTCTTACAATACTCTTATTGAAAAAAATCTTGACTATATTTCAAAAAATCCGCCCGTTGAGGACGAAAACGGAGAGCTTAAACAGCCTGTCCTTGAAATTAACGGACTTCCGGTTGCAAAGGAAAAAATGAGAGATCGGAAGAGCGTCGTGTAGGGAAAGAGTGTAGATCTCGGTG
>CAMKNF010000030.1 GCA_946414115.1 uncultured Ruminococcus sp.
AAAACAAACCTTTCCGTAGGGGACGGCTTCCCAGACGTCCCATTCACAAAAATTGCAATGCAATTTTTGTGTGGACACGGCACGCCGTGTCCCTACGTCAACGTTGCTATAATTCACACCGCTAAATTATCGTTTTCAACGCATTTTGCAATTGCCATACAATGTAAAACTTTCACAGTAATTTCACATTAACAATATATGGTTTTCATAAACGACTTGTATGATATAAGCACAATAACAAAAGGAGGTGACAAAATAATGAAAGAAATCAGGTCGTCGGTACTCGCATGCGTTACAAGCCAGTACGACTGCGACAGAATCATCAAAACGGCAAAGAAAATCGCCGACGACTGCGACTGTGAGCTTAGGGTGCTCAGCATTTTAAAGCCGACCGGCAACTACACAACCGTAAGCGACCGGATTGAATATCTTTACCTTGTTTCAAAGGAATCGGGTGCGGATATGACTGTTCTGTTCCACGACGACGCTCCGAGCGCCGTAGCCGAGTTTGTAAAGGAAAACAACGTTAAGCGTGTTGTGACAGGTATGCACGACGGAGGCGACGAGAGCTTTCTTGTGATGTTCAACAAGCTTGCCCCGAAAACTCCGATTACAATGGTCGCAAAAGACAATATGGTGTACAGTATGGAGCTTTGCTCCGAATGTATGCCGGTAAGCAAAAAGTAATACATATGTTATATATCAATTAAATAGCTACGAAAGTTTGTAAATTCTTTCTTCTTAAAATATACTCTCTCCGAAACGAGCCGACATTTTACAATGCCGGCTCGTTTCATTTTATATGCAATATTCAGTTTCGTGCGACCACACAGGGTCGCCCCTACGGAATTCTTCAGACGCTTGTTGTATAGCACATAATTTTTGTCACTACAACAATATAACTATAATTTCCAAAATTCCCATAATTATCGGCTGATGGAAAAGGTAGATTATCAGCGTGTGACGTCCGATAAAGTCAAAAAACGGGATTCTGCGTTTAAAAAATCTGTCGGCGTTGCAGTTTTTGATTGCCCTCCACGTAAAATAACCGAATATAAAGAGAAATATCCAAGGTATTATCGGGAAGTAGTCGGTTGAGTGAAAACCCGCTGACGGAAAGCCGATAAACGCAAGTGCCTTTATCCCGTACAGAAATTCGGGCAAATGGAAAAGCTCAGCCCCGAAAAAGCCGACATAACCGTCGGGAACTCCGTACAAAAACGCAAACAGGAGCAGACTGCAAACTGCGCCGACGGCAGGCTTGATGTTTTCAAGATATTCTTTCAGAGGATAAGAAAGCATCATTGCACAGCCGAGAAAATTCAGAATTCCGAACCATACCGCCTGACTCGGAATAACAAGCACAGTGACAATCGTTATTAAAAATCCGCAGGCATTTAAAACTATTCCTCTTTTGAACGGGCGGTGCGAAAAATTAAACGACACGCCCGACAGAATTATGAACGAACAGCAGATAAACCGCTCCCATATTATTGTGAGCGGTTCGCTGTTCCAGCCTGTTCCGGCTGAAAAAATATTGAAAATATCGTACATAAGGTGGAATATCACCATATTGACAAGTGCAAAGCCTCTTAATGCGTCAATCAGATGGTAGCGCACCGAGGGGGCGGAAAGGGATTTCTGCATTTATTTGTTCCTTTTCATTTTTATTGTGAAAGCCGTAATTGCAAGCACAAGCAGTGCGACTGCATAGACAATCACCCACAAAAGCTCGGGCATAATCTCGGCATAATCGCCCGAAACAGCAAAGCGAGCGGCATTTACTGCGTGAGCAAACGGCATTGCGTTTGCAATCGACTCAAACCAGCCGCCGACAAGCGCAGTGTCAAACCAGATATTTGAAAACCAAGCCGAAAGGTTTGTCAGCAATGCGCCGCAGATTCCGCCGACTGCCTTTTCGTTTAGGAATGTTCCTGCAAGCAGTCCGAGTGCGATAAACACAAGTGCAATCGGAATGTTGACAACTACGGCAAGGAGTATGTTCGGGGTTATTTCAAGTCCGAAGAAAACTGCCGCAATATAGCAGATAACGGACTGTGCAAGCGACATCGGCACAAGCGGAAGTGTGTAGCCTAAAATAAACTCAAACGCTTTCAAGGGTGACGTAAACAGGCGGAGGACAAAGGAGGTTGTCCTGTCCTTTGAAATCAGCTGTGCAGAAAACAGCGAGATAAAGCTCAAACCGAAAACCGAAATTCCCGGTGCAAGGTTCTGAATCTGAAACAGCTTTGTTGCCTCGGCGGCTTCCTGAGGAATGCTTGCGTTGATAGCCGACAAAAGCACCATAAGCACAAGCGGAAAACCAAGTCCGAAAAACAGCGTAATTATATCACGCAGGATTTCCTTTGTGTTTCGTGAAGCAAAGACAAAAGTTCTCATTTTACACCCTCCCTGCAATTGTGATGAACGCTTCCTCAAAGCTGTCGGTATCGGCAAGGCGTTTGAGATTTTCAGCCGTATCCTCGGCTTTAAGCTTTCCTTTCGCCATAATTCCGATTCTGTCGGAAAGCGACTCAGCCTCTTCAAGGTAGTGGGTGGTGAGTATAATCGTGATTCTGCCCTTGAGCTTTTCAATCACACTCCACAGCTCTCTGCGTGCAAGCACGTCAAGACCGAGAGTAGGCTCGTCAAGAAAGAGGATTTCAGGCTCGGAGATAAGCGCCATTGCAATGCTCAGTCTTCTCTGCCAGCCGCCCGAGAGAGTTTTTGCACGGCTGTTCCGGATTTCCTGCATATCGAATTTCTCAATCATATCGTCAGCCTTGCGCCTTGCGCTTTTCCTGTCAGCGCCGTAGATTCTTGCAATCAGCTCAAGGTTTTCACGTACCGAGAGCTTTTCGGCAACGGCGGTTTCCTGTGGAGAAACGTTGATAAGCTGTTTCACCTTTGCGCTGTCACTTACGATGCTGTTGTTAAGCAACAGTGCGTCGCCGCTTGTGGGAGGTACAAGGCAGGACAGCATTTTGATTGTGGTGGACTTGCCTGCGCCGTTCACGCCGAGAAGAGCGTAAAGCTCGCCCTTGTTTACGGTAAGATTGAGCGAATTTACGGCAGTTTTGTCCTTGTATTTTTTCGTTAGGTTTGTTGTTTTAATTGCGTACATTTTATCACCGACTTAATTTTTTAAGGGGGTTATTTAAAAGATGATTCCAGACCGGGGATTTTTGCCAGAGCGATTCCGCACTGTTTTGTGTCGCCGAGAACTACAAGCTTGTCGCCCGGGTAGATTTTAAAAACTTCCCTTGCGTGTTTGGGAATTACGACCTGACCTCTCTCGCCCACCTTGACGATTCCGAAAACAAACTTGCCGTCGGTTTCATTTTCAATGAGCTTTTCCTCCTCAAACGAGTAGTTAATCAGGTTGTCAATCGTCGTGCCGAAAAGGTTTGCAAGCTCTCTGCATTTTACAATATCGGGCAGAGTTTCTCCGCTTTCCCACTTTGCAACCGACTGACGTGAAACCTCAATTTTCTCGGCAAGCTCCTCCTGTGAAAGACCTTCCTTTTTGCGAAAATATTTCAGATTCATAGCAATCATACTTTTTCACACCCCTTTGACAATAGAATAACAGATAAAATGTACCTTTACAATCAACCGTAATTTACTTTTGATGTTAAATTTAGTTGACAAAAAATTAATTAGCAATTTACAATTAAGGGTCGCTACGCTCCGAATTTGTAATAGTGCGTGTTGTTTGGAAAAGTTTGGTTTTCTCGGGTTGATTGATATATTTGAAACTTTTCCTCCATATCCGTAGGGGACGGCATCCCTGACGTCCCGAAACGTTACCTTTATATTAATTTAAAATTCGGATAATAAACTTTCGAATTATTACGACCTATCCGCTCGACCATAATTGTTAATTGTTAATTGTTAATTTAAATACCCCCTAAAAAGAGTTTTGGGCGGATTTTGCAATCCGCCCGTCAGTAATGAAAACATACAAAATATTGTGGTAAAATATTTTTATACTCTTATTATAACACAAGTTGTATGATTGTCAAGGTATTTTTTAGTTTTTGTGCAGTAATTACGAGTATTTACCACTCAACTTCATTTTCCGGAATACACTCCGACAAAGGAGTATTAATTCCGTCAATAATCTTTCTTTCCATTTCCGAAATTCTTTTGCTGAATATCGTAATCGTGAATTTCGTTCCCTCGCCTTGTATTGAGTCGGCGTAGATACTTCCTCCGCTTTTTTCAATGATTGTCTTTGCAAGTGCAAGTCCGATTCCTACGCTGTTTTCATCACGATTTCTGCCCTTGTAAAATCTCTCGAAAATATGCGGCAAATCATCCTTGTCAATTCCGCAACCGTTATCCGTCACCGTGATTTTCGTGCAGAGCGAGGTTTTTTCGGCTTTCAGCCATACAAATCCGCCCTCATTTGTATGCTCAATGCAGTTTTTGACAATGTTCGTAATTGCTTCGCAAAGCCACTTGAAGTCGCAGTCGAGCGTTAAGCCGGCATCGCACTCAACGCTTGTTTCAACGCCCTTAATTTCTGCAAGCACAGCTGTGTTTTTTACGCACTCGTCAAGAATATTTTTCACGTTTTCCGTCTTGCTTTTCAGCACAATTGAATTTGCGTCAAGCTTTGACAGCGTGAGAATTGACTGAACAAGAAAGCTGATTGAGTTACTGCTGTGCCGAATGTCGTTTAAAAAGTCACGTTTTATATCCTCGGGCATATTTTCGTCCTCGATAATATCGTCGAGCATTACCATAATCGACGTGAGCGGAGTTTTCAGCTGGTGGGAAATATCGGAAAGCGACTGTTTCAGATTTTCCTTGTCCTTCTGTGAATTGTCAGCCTGCTCCCTGAGCATTACGGTGGTTTTGTAGATTTCGCTTTGAAGCTGTGACATTTCGTCCTCGCTGTTTGCTTTTAATTCAAGGTCGTAATTTTTGCGGTTGATTTTCCGCAGATAGCCTGCAAGGCGTTCCGATTCCGCTTTCTGACTTTTGCAGTATTTCAGAAAAACTGCTGTGAGTGCAAGACAGGAAACGGCGCATATAATTGCGTTTGCAATAATTATAAATACACTCGTTCCGTCATTTTGGTAAACCGCCCAGTCGCTGTCAAGGTCGATTCCGTACTTTTTAAGATTGCTTTGTGCCTGTGTATTTTCCGACTTGCCGTTTAAAATTTCGGCAAGCTCACGCTCGGAAACCTCGGGATATTTTTCCTTTACATTTTCAAGTATCTGCACTGCTGCGCTGTTGGTGTTCTGCCGTACACTCTCAAGCTCAAAAGCCGAAAACAATGCAGTGACTGCTGAAAAAACGGCTGTCAGCACAAGAAATATTACTAAAAATTTTTGCGAGCGTTTCATTCTTCCTCCAGCCTGTAGCCTACACCCTTAACGGTCTTTATTCTGTCCGTACCGAGCTTTTGACGGATACGCTTGATATAGACGGTCAGGGTGTTGTCGTTTACGTAGTTGCCTGCAATATCCCAGATTTTTTCGAGGATAATTTCACGTGTAACGGTTTTTCCGCAGTTTCGAACAAGGATTGAAAAGATTTTGTATTCAAGCGCAGTCAGCTCCACTCTTGCGCCGTTTTTGTAAACCTCTCGGCTTTCAAGGTCAACGCTTATTTCTCCGATTGTGACAAGGCTTGTTTTTGCGCTGTTCTTTGAAGTGAGCCTGCGGATTCGGGCGAGCAGTTCACGCATTGAAAACGGCTTTGTGATGTAATCGTCTGCGCCGAGGTCAAAGGCTTTTACAATGCTGTCCTCGTCGTCAATTGCTGTGAGGAAAATTATCGGCGACTCGCTTAAACGGTGGATTTCGTCAAAAAGCTCAAAGCCGTTGCCGTCGGGCAGGGATATGTCAATGATAATCAAATCAAAGTCAAACGGTGCGGTGCAGAGTGCCGAACTAAAGCTTTCGCAGAGCGTTACCGAGTAGCCGTTCTGCTCCAGCGCATATGTAATGCCCTTTGATATTATTCGGTTGTCCTCAATCAGAAGAATGTTCATAATTTTGTTCCTAAATTTGCTTGTAACAATATAGATGATATAATCGGTTACGTTTGATAATCACTACGGACACGGCACGCCGTGTCCCTACGGCATAAAGCAAACGTTTCCTATATATAAATTATCCTCTATTTTCTATCCTCTGTCAACTAAATGTTATCGTTGCGGATTGTTTCAATTATGTTCTGCTTCTGCACCTTTGAAATTGAGAATCTCATAATCAGCCACACAACCGCAAACACGAACACAATGCTTATTAAAATAGCCGAATACGGCACAACAAAGTCGGTTGCAAGGTTCATTGAAAATGCCTTGAAAATTCCAAGTCCTGCAAGCAGTCCGAGCGGAATACCGATTATCAGCGACTTAACACCGTAGAACAAACTTTCAAGACGTATCATACGATTGAATTCACGCTTTGTCATTCCGATTGATTTAAGCATTGCAAATTCCTTGCTCCTCAGTCGCATATTAGTTGTAATTGTGTTGAAGATATTTGTCACGCCGATAAGCGAAATTACGATGATAAAGCCGTAGGCAAAAATGCTGATTACAAGCGTCATTGCGTTGTACATATTCGCCATTTTCTCAACGTTATATACGCTGTAGGTCTGACCGCCGTCAAGCTTCTTTATCGTTTCTTCAAGCTCGTTTGCGTTTTCAGCGTTAATGTATATTCCTGCACTCAGATAATCTATATCGTAATTATTTTTCAGAGTGTCAAAACTTACAAGCAAATAAACATCACTCTCGGAAGGACGGAAGTGTTTCAGTGCCTCGGGCGTTGAGTTATAAACCTTTGCAGTTTCAATATCAAAGCTCTTGTAGTATTCGTCATTTGCAGGGTCGTTGCTTTCTCTGACCGTCAAAGATTTCACCTTGTCGGCTTTGAAAAGCTCGCCCTTTTGCAGATGTTCGTTCTCATCTAAATATTCAAAGTTATTTATTAGAATACCTTTATCCTTTACCTCGTTATAATCAAGTCCGAGTTCTTTCAGCTTTTGCTTATAGGTCACATCGTCAAAGGCTAAAAGCTCGAGATAATAAAAATCACTCTCGGCTGAAGTAAAATTGTAAATGCTTGCGTCGTCTGTTAAAACGCCTTTTAATTCGTCAGTTCTTTTGATATAACCGCCTAAGATACCTTCAAGACGGCAGTTCTCTACACCGTCAAGCTGTGAAAGCGTTTCAAAATCCGCATTGATTTCGTCAAACTCTTTGTAAAAGTCCACTCTGTCCACCGAGAGATTATAATCAATCTCGTGGTAATACTTTGCGCTGTACTCCGTTCCGTACTGAATAAAGCTTGAAACGGCTATGAAAACTGCAACACTGACAACGATTGAGATTACCGTTGTGCGGTACTTTTTCTTACTTCTTTTGAGGTTTTTGTAGGCGATTTCACCGCCCATACCGAACAGCTTTTTGATGAATTTCGGGCATTTGTAGGCTTTCTGCTTTTTCTTCTTGATTTTGATGTCGTTGTTGCCCCTTACAGCGTCAATCGGAGCAATTTTTGAGGCTCTTATCGCACTGCCGAGCGTTGAGAAAAGAATGGTAAGGAGCGACAGCGCAACTGCAAGTACAATTGCAAAAACAGGAACGCTGTAGACAAACGAAGTTCCGTTGAGCATATCGGCAAGCAATACGTTTAAAAGCTGAATGAGAATTGCAACTACTCCCACTCCGAGCAATATTCCCAGCGGTATGCCGATCAGCGCAAGCACAAAGCCCTCAAAAAGCACATTGTGACGTATCTGACGTGACGTTGCGCCGACCGAGGACAACATTCCGTACAGTCTTGTTTTTTCGGTGATTGAAATTGCAAAGCTGTTGCGGATAACAAACACGCTTGCGACAATTACAATTGCGATAATGATAGCCGCAAGGGTGAAGAACATTTGCAGAGCGTTGTCGCTTAACGCATAACCCTTGTAGGAAAGCAGAGTAGTATTTACGGAGAAATAGTTATACTTTGTTTCGTCCGGTTCAAGCTCACGGCTATCGTTAAGATACTCCCTTAAACGCTCCTCTGAAATTCCCGTAATCTGCGAGGTGGTCTGAATGTAATTTTTCTCTCCCTCGTCTGTGTATTTTACATAAAGCCAGCCGTCCTTTGAAATATCGTCCGACTCTGCGGCGGTAAAAAGAGGAAAGTATGCTCCGCTTTCCGGAGGCTCTAAACAGCGAGTATAGTATTCGTCAAGTATGCCGACAATTTTATATTTCTTGCTCGACTCAACCTCAAAATGCTCGTCAATCTCATTAACGGTAGCCGAGGTTTCACCCATAATTTCCTGTTCGTCATAATCAAAATCCAACCCATAAGGATTTGTGTTCGGAATAACTCTTCCGTCAGCGGTTTTGCGCACTCCCTTTTCAAGCGTGATTGTGTCGCCCACCTTGTATTCCTTTGCTGAGTTATTTATAAAGCTCTGCGTGAGCACAAGCTCCGAGCCGTTTTCGGGGTATCTGCCGTCCTTCAGCGGAAGATTAAAGCAGTCGGTAAACGCTTTGGGTGTTAAAATCTGAACGTAAGCGTAAGGTTTTTTGTCGTTTTTATAATTCGGTATTCTGACAAAATCGCCGTAATCACACATATAGACGGTTTCAACATTTCTGTTCGCCTTGATTTCCTTTACGTCCTCGCCCGTTGCGTTCCCCGAAATGAACAAGTCATAATTTCCCGAAAAATTAATCTGACCGTCAATCATAGTCTGCTGACCGCTTGCGGCAATTCCTGCAACAACGGTAATCAGCGCAGTCGAAAGCAGTATGCCGATAATTGTAACAATCGTCCGACTTTTGTTGAGTTTAAGATTTTTGAGCGTGAGTTTATTAAGTGTGTTCACCTTTAACCCTCCTCAACAATTTTGCCGTCGCTTATGGTGATTATCCTGTCAGCCTGCTTAGCAAGCTCCAGATCGTGCGTAATCATTATGATTGTCTGATTGTAGGTTCGGTTTGAGATTTTCAGCAGGTTCATAATGTCATCAGACGCCTTTGTGTCGAGGTTGCCTGTCGGCTCGTCTGCAAGCACAAGCGCAGGATTTGAAATCAGCGCACGTGCAATTGACGTTCTCTGCTGCTGACCGCCCGAAAGCTCGTTTGGCAGATGCTTTCTTCTTGCACGCAAGCCGAAGGTGTCGAGAATTTCGTCAAGCTGTTTTTTATCAACTGGATTTTTATCGAGGTCGCACGGCAATGTAATATTCTCCTCAACCGTCAGAATCGGAATGAGGTTATAGAACTGGTAGACAATTCCGATTTGCCGTCTGCGGAAAATTGCCAGCGTGTCGCTGTTCATCTTTGTAATATCGTTGCCGTCAATGAAGATTTTTCCGCTTGTGGGGCGGTCAACTCCGCCGATAAGGTGCAGAAGCGTTGACTTTCCGCTTCCGCTTGCGCCGACGATTGCGACAAACTCGCCCTTTTCAACAGAAAGCGAAATATCGTCAACGGCGTTCACCTGATTTTCGCCCTCGCCGTAGGTTTTTACAAGGTTTTCAACTCTTAAAATTTCCATAAAACACACTCCCAAAATAGAATTTACATTAAAGACAGCAGGACTTTCCGGACAGTCCTCCCGAGCTTTCAGGCACATATTACACCCGCAAAATGACTCTAATGTGACTTTAATAAAATAATTCGGGCAAGCAGGTCACGAATCACATCGACCTGTCTGCCCGAATTTAATTGTTAATTTTATTGTAAATTATTAATTGTAAGTTGCTCACATTTCTGACATTTCTTCAAGACGGTCACGGTTTTTGATTATAATTTTTCTGTACGCCGTTGTAATATAGCCGTTTGCGGAAAATTTGCCGAGCGTCTTGCTGACCGTCACCCTCGACACGCCCACTGATGAGGCTATTTCTTCGTGCGTAAGGCTAACACGTCTGTCCTTTTCGCTCTGCAAAAGCAGTCGTGCAATTCGTGCGTCAGCCTGCAAAAACGTCATTGAGTCGAGCTGTGAGGACAGCAAGCGGATTCTGTTTGACAGGATTTCAAGCAGTTCAAACGCAAGTTTCGGGTGCTTTGCAAAGAGGTTTGTCAGCGTCTGCTCGTCAATCATAACGACCTCGCAGTTTGTAACGGCTCGTGCCGAGCTTACCCTCGGCTTTTTGTCAAAAAATGCGCCCTCGCCGAGTAACTCGCCCTTTGAAGCAGTGTTGAGCGTTTTTTCCATACCGTCAATTGAAGTCATAAACACGCTCACCTTTCCCTTTTTCAGATAGCAGAAGGTCTTTGCCAAATCCCCCTGACGGTAGATTATCTCGCCCTTTGAAAAACTGCGCACAGTTCCGAGCGACTCAAAAATCTCCTGCATATCCTTCTTCGTTTCCGTTCCCGAATGCGATAAATTAACGCCCTGCAAAACCTCACCCCCGATTTATTTATAATTTATTTATTGATTTATTCTACCATTTTTCTCTGCTGTTTTCAATCAAAAGAAAAAACTGCGTTAAAAAATTCTCAACCTGCAATCATATCCGTCATTTGTCGGCTTTTATATTGCATTGCACTATTATATGTGGTATAATGTATATATTAAGCGGCGAGATTCTGAGTTTTTTGTTGCTTTGGCTTATGCCGATTCTTTTTGTATTATAAAATACATTTCTTCAAGGAGGTATGAATATGAAAATTAAAAAATTCTCGTGTGCAATTTTAGCTCTTATTTTGCTTTTTAGCACATCGGTTTTTGCACAGTTCAGCGTTAATGCGGTTGAAATTTCCGAACAGGATTCTTCGGTTTCAGGCGAACTGAAATATACCGTTCTGAGCGACGGTACTGCAAAAATCATAAGTTATTATACAACGGCAACCTCATACAGCGTTCCCGAAACTATTAATGACCACGTTGTTTCTGCAATCGGCGATGATGCTTTTTGGGGCTGTTCAAGGCTACAGAGCATTACTATTCCCGAAAACGTTAAAAGCATCGGAAGCAGTGCGTTTGAAGGCTGTACAAAGCTTGCCGAAATCAATGTAACCGACAGTCTGACCAAAATCGGCGAACGTGCGTTTTACAACACAGCGTTCTACAACAACGCCGATAACTGGCAAGACAACGCTCTTTATCTGGGCAATCACCTTATAAGAGTCAGAACGTCTGCCGAGGGCAGATTTGAAATTAAAAAAGGTACTCTTACAACTGCCGATTACGCCTTTGAAAATTGCAAAAGCCTTACCGAAATTTCAATTCCCGATACAGTAAAAATTATCGGTGCAGATACGTTTGCAAGTTGTCAGAGCCTGACAGGCTTAACAATCCCCGACAGCGTTACATCAATCGGTACATCTGCTTTCTATGAATGCAAGAACCTTGAAACAATGGTAATTCCCGAAAGCATAACCGAGATAAAGGCAGGCACCTTCACAGACTGCACAAGTCTTGTGAGCATAACTCTGCCGAAAAATCTTAAAAGCATCGGACAAAGTGCTTTTTCATATTGCAGAGCGCTTAAAAGCATCGACATTCCCGACGGAATTGAAATAATAAACGACAGAACCTTCTTCCTGTGTGAAAGCCTTGAAAGCATTACTATTCCTGACGGAGTTACAAGTATAGGCAGTTACTGCTTTGACACCTGCTTAAGCTTGCAGAGCATTTCAATTCCCGACAGCGTTACAAGCATAGGCGGATTTGCTTTCAACCGCTGTGAAAAGCTAAAATCACTTGAATTCCCGAAAGACATCAAGATAATTAATATGCATATCTGCTGGGGCTGTTCCGACCTTGAGAGCGTTACCATACCGGAAGGCGTAACAGAAATATGGGCCGGGGCTTTCTACAGCTGTTCAAGCCTAAAGACAATTGACCTTCCCGACACAATCACAAAAATTGACAGCGGTGTATTCCAGTACTGCATTTCACTTGAAAGTCTGGAAATTCCGAGCGGCGTAACAACCATAAGCAGTAATCTGTGTGAAAACGCCATCAATCTTAAAAGTGTCAGCCTGCCCGAAGGCGTAACAGAAATAGGTGCAGGCGCATTTAGCGTTTGCGAAAGTCTGACAGACATAAACATTCCAAAGAGCGTTAAAACCATAGGCAGCGGTGCATTCGGAAGATGTTTATTTGAAAAATTTGAAATTCCTGACGGCGTAACCGTTATCAACAGCGGCACATTTTCATCCTGCCCACAATTGAGCTCGGTAACAATTCCCGACAGCGTAACAAGCATTAACAGCTATGCATTCTTTGCCTGTAAAAATCTGAAAAGCATCACAATTCCCGAAAGCGTAACAAGCATTGACAGCTATGCTTTCATGGAAATTGACGACCTTACAATATACGGCTATACCGGCAGCTATGCCGAAAGATTTGCAAATTTTAAAGGCTATAAATTCGTCAGCCTTGACAACAAAGAGCCTGAATATACGGTAAAAGATATAGACGGCGATTCTCAAATCACCGTCAACGACGCTACAATCGTGCAGAAGTACGTCTCCTCTCTTGTACAGCTTACAGCAGAACAACAGGCCGCCGCTGACGTAAACGGCGACAACGCTGTAAACGTCAAGGACTCAACACTTATTCAGAAATATTTAGTCACAGGTAACTGATAAGCGGCAAAACACAGTCAGCCAAAATTAATATGAATCACCCCCACGGCAATTGCTCGTGGGGGTGATTTTTATACAGGTCAATATAATTCTATTGTCATATCCGATGCGTATTTCAAGCCAGACTGAATGTAATATTCGGTGAAAAATACACTCCGTCCTCTTCACTCTCATAGTATCCTACATTGATTTTTTGAGTTTGCGCACTGCCGTCCGTGAATTTTACGGTTACGTCAATCTCTGCGCCGTCTGCCGTCTTTTGCACCATCTGATTATTCAGCTTTTCCATTTTTCTCTCAAGCTCGTTTTCTTCATCGGACACCGTTCCAAATTCGCCGTTTGCCCTGCGGTTTTCGGCTCTCAATGTGAGCAATTCATCGTTTAACTTGCAATATTCATTCATAAGCTCGTCAATATCACTGTCCGTTCTGTCTGTTTCAACAACAAGGCTGATTGCCTGACCGATTTCTATTATCTGTTCCTTATCCGTCGGATTTTTCAGCGTATAAGTAAATCCGTCGCAGAATTCTCCGTACAAGCCGTCAGAGTGTTCTTCAAATTCCGCTTTGGTGTACTGCGAATTTTCAAGACTGTTATAGTCGGAAAAATCACCCGATTCAGCTATCTTTTTCTGCCCGAAATATCTTTTATCGATTATCTTGTTATTTTCATTGTCTATTATTTCATCTTCCGTACTCACGAAAATTTCAGAAGAAATAACAAAATACACGCCTTTGCGGTTCGACCTGAACACAACGCTTTCTATGTTACTACCCTTTATGTTCAGCTCCGTAAGCTCATAGTCGTTAAAATAATCAACCTTGCCCTGTTTATTGCGGTAAACGGTATCTTCGTTTTCAAAGTCCTTCAACAAAAACTGACCGCCGTTCATTCCCGAAAACATACCTATCACCGATTTGTTTTCAATTTCAGCCGCATTAGCCGTTATTGAGAAAATGTTGCCGCTTGATTTTTTGCTGTCATCAGAGGTTGTCGCACCGTTATTTTCAGATGCCTTGTTGAAATTTGAAAAGCCCATATAGCAAGCCGTTCCTATAAGCGCAACCGCAAGCGATGCGGCTACGGCTCTTGTCCACGTTGTGTTGAAAATTTTATTTTTCTTCGGCTTGTTTTCTTCCTTTTCAAGCTTTCTGTCAGCCTCACGCATTTTTTCAAGCAGAATTTCCTTCTGATTTCTGCTTAATTTTATGTTTTCGGCTTCGTTTTTATATGTTTCTCTGTCAAAATCATTTTTGTCAATCATAGCTCTGCTCCTTTTCGATAATTTCTTTAAGATTTTTTCTGCCCCGAACAAGCCGTGACTTCACCGCCGACTGCGTTATGTCAAGGACTTTCGCAATCTCGGATATTTTCATATTCTCGTAGTAAAACAGATAAATAACTGCGCTGTACTTCGGCGGCAGTGACATAACGGACTCAAACAGCGTTGTGTCACTCGTCTTGTCCGTCACGCCCATCTCGGCAATATCGTCAAGCGGTACGCTATAACGGACATAAGCCGAGGTTTTACAGCTTTTTGAGCAGTTCACGGCGGCACGCAAAAGCCACGCCTTGAGATGGTCGTCGTTTTTTATCTTGTGTTTATTTTTAATGAGCCTAACAAAAACCTCCTGACACACGTCAAATGCGTCGTCCTTATTTTTGGTTATGTTCAGGGCAACCCTGTAAATGGTGTCGGAATATTCATTTACGGCTTTGGCAATTAAATCATCAGCGCTGATTAAATCATTCATCATCACCCCTCCTTTGTACATAACACTTTTTTAATCGGCAAAAAGTCGCATTTATTTCAGAAAATCAAAAAAATCACCTCTGCGACAGTTTCCGCAGAGGTATTCGTTAACATTCATAAAGTGTTTTTCTGTATTCATTTGATTTAAAATCAAGAATTTCAATATACGGCTTTGCATTTTCATATATCCATATCTGAATATATAAAGGCGTTACTTTGAAAAGTCTTTCATTTTGCAACGAGGAATACTGCTGATAAGAATAATTATAGTATTTTTCGTACAACTTGATAAATCTGTTGTTATCCAAAGGCTTTCCAAGTTCCGTACAAATCCCCTCAACCGATATATTGTCACAGCACAGCGAAACAATCGGATTGTTTTTTATCTGATTATACTTCCTGAAATTCTTATCGGTCTGAAAATAAAACTCGCCGTCAAAAATAATCACGCTCATCATTCTTGAGGTCACCTTGTCCCGATAAGACGTTGACAGAACCATATTCTTGCTGTAACCGTAATTTGAAAATATTTCGTCTTTCTTAAGCTCAAAACTATTCATATACTCACCTTCAAAATCTTATAAATATCCGACTGCGTTTTGTTGTCAAAATACTCCTTTAATTCAAAAAATGCCTTCCATTTCTGCAACGTGTAATCGTTGAAGCCTCGGCGCATAACGACGTCAACAAGTCTTTTTTCGAGAAATGTTGCGCCGCTCGGAAAAGAAATTGCATCGCATAGCTGAATTAATCTGTCGTAATCGTCATACTGCGTATTCTCAAGAAAAGACCGTATAAACTCGGTTTCTTCCTCACTGCAAT
>CAMKNF010000031.1 GCA_946414115.1 uncultured Ruminococcus sp.
CAAGAAGGTTATCCTCGTTGACGATATGATTGACACAGCAGGCACACTCTGCAACGCCGCTAACGCAATTGTTGAAAAGGGCGGCGCAACCGAGGTTTACGCTTGCGCTACTCACGCAGTTCTTTCTGGTCCTGCAATTGAGAGAATCAAGAACAGTGCTCTCAAAGAGGTTGTTCTTCTCGACACTATTCCCGTTCCGCAGGAAAAGATGATTGACAAGTTCACAATTCTTCCCGTAGCTCCCACATTTGCAGAGGCTATTGCAAGAATTTACAACGACAAGCCGTTTACCGCCGCATTCGGCTGATAATTTTAAACATTCGGCAGATTTCGACTGAAAATTCCGTTATTTTGGAATACAATAATTTTATAAAATAAAACAAGCGGGTTGAAAAATACCCGCTTATTTTAGTTCGAGGACACAGGAGTAAAAATATGTTCGGAAAAAATAAAATTTCAGGCTCAATTGAATACCTCGTTGTCGGGCTGGGAAATCCCGACAGGAAATATGAAAACACACGCCACAACACAGGCTGGCTTGCGCTTGATTACATAGCCGAAAAGTACAACTGCAAGGTAAACAAAATCAAGTACAAAAGCTTTGTCGGCGACTGCACAATCGGCGGTGCAAGGGTTATGCTGATGAAACCGACAACGTATATGAACAACAGCGGTCAGGCAGTTGTTGAGGCGATGAATTTTTATAAGATTCCGCCCGAAAAGGTGATTGTCATTTTTGACGACATATCGCTTGACGTGGGAAAAATGCGCATTCGCTCAAAGGGCAGTGACGGCGGTCAGAAAGGTATGCGCAGTATAATCTATTTAAGCGGCAGTGAAAACTTTCCGAGAATCAAAATCGGCATCGGCGCAAAACCGAATCCGCACTGGGATTTAGCAGACTGGGTGCTGTCAAAATTCACAGATGATGAATTTAAGACGCTCGGCACAATGTTTGACAACGCCGCAAAGGCTGTTGAGCTGATTATTGAGGGTAAAACAGACCGTGCAATGAATCTATATAATTAAATTTTTTAGCTTGTTTTGTGAGCTAAACTATAATTTAGCGTTGGTGTTATTGCAACGTTGTCGTAGGGACACGGCGTGCCGTGTCCACACAAAAATTGTCACACAATTTTTGTGAATGGGACGTGTGGGAACCCGTCCCTTACGGAAAAGTTTGTATGTTACTGTAATGATAATATAATCGGTAAAGTATCATAGTTACTGCGGACACGGCACGCCGTGTCCCTACGACTAAAAACTAAACGTTTCCTCTATCACCGTAGGGGACGGCATCCTTGACGTCCCGAAACGTCACCAAAATATCAACTTAAAATTCGGGCTACAATTTTCTCCGAACAAACTGACTTTTCCACTCGATTTGCCCGCCGAGGCACTCGGCTAAATTATAGTTTAGCTTATCGCAAAGTATAACCATAAATTGATTTTCAATTAACTAACAGCAAGGATAGAAAAATGACCAATAAAATGAATTTTCTTGTCAATGTCCTGAAAAACTCGCCTGCTTTCAAGTCGCTGTTAAGCAACACAAAAACAGGCAAATCGCTTTGCGTTTCGGGACTTTCGACAATCAACAAAGCAAATGTAATCTATGCGCTGTGCCGCCTTAAGGGCGTCACGGCTTTTTGTGTTGCCTCCGACGAAAAGGAAGCACAGACGCTCTGCAACGACCTTTGCAGTATGGGACTGAAAGCCTGCGTCTATCCTGTGCGTGACTACAATTTTCTCGACTTTCAGAGCAAGTCGCACGAATACGAGCACGCAAGGCTGAAAGTCCTTCTCAAGCTGATTGAAAACGACTGCGACGTGGTAATCTCCTGCATTGACGCCGCAAGTCAGCTCACCGTGCCTAAAAAAGTCTTGGAGGAATCGACAATCGTATTTGAAGAAGGTAAGGAAATTCCGCTTGAAAAGGCTGTTCGTTCGCTCACTCTGCTCGGCTATGAACGCTTTGACGCTGTTGACGGCAACGGTCAGTTTTCGCTGAGAGGCGGTATTCTCGACTTCTTTATGCCCGACTCCGACTACCCTGTCAGAGCCGAATTCTGGGGCGACGAAATTACGGATTTAAGCTACTTTGACCTTGAAACACAGCGCCGTTTTAAAAAGGCAGGAAAAATAAAACTCACCCCATCAACGGAAATCATAATTGAGGACAAAAACGCACTTGCCGACAAAATCGTTCACAAGGCAAATCTTCTCCGTTCCAAAAACAGCACAAAGGCAAAGGAAAAACTGCTTACAGAAGCGGAGTTAATCAGAAGCGGCGCACAAATTGCAAACGCAGACAAGTTTATCGGTCAGATTTACGACAAACCCGAATGCCTTTTCGACTATTTCAGCCGTGACACGCTGTTCTTTACCTCCGAGTTCGGCAACATCAGCGACAGAGGAAAAGCAATGGATTTCCAGAACAGCGAGGCTCTCAAGCAGGGCTTTGAGGACGGCGTTCTGTGCAGAGGTTTTGACCGCTTTACGCTCACATTTAACGAATGTATCGACATTTTCAACGCGCACGGTACAATTGTACTTGAAAACTTTGTTCACGGCAGTATACCCATAAATCTTGCCGATATTATCAGCTTTTCTTCAAAACAGCTCAACCGCTGGAACGGCTCTTACAAACAACTTGCAGAGGATCTGAACGGTCTTTTCACTCCGCAGAGCCGAGGTGTTATCCTTGCCGGCACTGACAAGGCGGCAAAAAATCTGTGTGACAGTTTGCGAAACGACGGCTTTCCTGCACAGCTTTGCGACAGTCTTGATGATGCAAAAGCCGGAGCAATCTACGTTTTAACCGGTGCATTGAGTGCAGGCTTTGAATTTCCGGGCGAAAAATTCTTCCTTATAACCTATGGGCAGACTGCGTATACGCCCGAAAAGAAAAATCGCAAAAAGCAAAAAAACGGTCAGGAAATCTACAGCCTTTCGGAGCTAACAGTCGGCGACTACGTTGTTCACAGCGTTCACGGCATCGGCGTTTTCGGCGGAATACGCAAAATCGACACTCACGGAATTACAAAGGATTACATAAAAATCGACTACGCAAAGGGCGACGTGCTTTACGTCCCCGTAACACAGCTTGATATGGTGGCTAAATACATCGGTCCACGTGAAAATTCAAGCGTAAAATTAAGCCGACTCGGCTCGCAGGACTGGCAGAAGGCAAAGGCAAGAGTTAAAACCTCCGTAAAAGATATTGCAAAGGAGCTGATCGCCCTCTACTCCGCACGAATGAAAGCAAAGGGATATGCTTTTTCGGGCGATAACGAGTGGCAGAGGGATTTTGAGGCGAGCTTTGAATACGAGGAAACGCCCGACCAGCTCCGTTGCTGTGAGGAAATCAAGCACGATATGGAGCGTACCGCACCTATGGACAGACTTCTCTGCGGTGACGTTGGCTTCGGCAAAACCGAGGTCGCTCTGCGTGCGGCTTTCAAGTGCGTTGCAGACTCAAAGCAATGCGCTCTCCTCTGCCCCACCACAATTCTTGCATGGCAGCATTATCAGACCGTCACAAAGCGTTTTGAAGGCTATCCGATAAGAGTGGAATTGCTTTCACGCTTCCGCACTGCAAAACAGCAGAAGGAAATTCTTAAAAAGCTAAAGCGTGGTGAAATTGATATGGTTGTCGGTACTCACCGACTTGTGCAGAAGGACGTTGAATTCCGTGACCTCGGACTTGCGATTATTGACGAGGAACAGCGTTTCGGCGTTGCACAAAAAGAGCGTTTCAAGGAGCTTTGCAAAAATGTTGACGTGCTTACGCTTTCTGCTACACCGATTCCGAGAACGCTTAATATGGCTATGAGCGGACTGCGTGATATGAGCGTAATTGAAGAAGCACCGCAGAACCGCCAACCCGTACAGACCTATGTGCTTGAACACGACGAAGCTGTAATCAACGAAGCGATAAGGCGTGAACTCCGCCGAGGAGGACAAGTTTTTTATCTGCACAACAATGTTGAAACAATTGAGTCAAAGGCGAGCAAAATTCTTGAAGCCGTACCCGAGGCGAAAATAGCAATCGGTCACGGCAAAATGAAAGAAAACGAATTAAGCGAAGTCTGGCGCAAGATGCTTGAACAGGAGGTTGACGTGCTTGTCTGCACTACTATAATAGAAACGGGTGTGGATTTGCCGAATGCAAACACTCTTATTATAGAAAACGCCGACTGTATGGGACTTTCACAGCTGCATCAGCTTCGAGGACGAGTAGGCAGAAGTTCAAGACGTGCCTATGCTTACTTTACATTCAGGAGAAGTAAGGTGCTTACGGAAATTCAGCAGAAGCGCCTTGCGGCTATCAGGGAATTTACTGAGTTCGGAAGCGGATTCAAAATTGCAATGCGTGACCTTGAGCTGCGTGGTGCAGGCAACATTATGGGCGCACAACAGCACGGCCATATGGAGTCGGTCGGTTACGATATGTACCTTAAGCTGCTCGGCGAGGCTGTCAGCGAGGAGCGTGGAGAAAAACCGGAAACCAAAGACCTCGACTGCCTTATCGACATTTCCGTTGATGCTCACATTCCCGAAAGCTATGTTGAAAGCCTCACTCTGCGCCTTGACGTTTACCGCAGAATTGCAGACATAAGAAATATCGAGGACAGCGAGGATGTAAAAGACGAACTGCGTGACCGTTTCGGCGAAATTCCGCAGTCGGTGCAGGGACTTATTGACATTGCGCTTGTCAGGAACAAGGCAAATTCAATGGGAATTTACGAAATAAGGCAGAACGAAAGCTCCCTTCTGCTCTATGTAAGGGAAATAAAATCCCCCGAGGTTGCCGATTTGCTCATCGCCCTCAACGGCAAGGCAATGCTCTGTGCAGGTGCAAAGCCGTATCTTTCGGTAAAATGCAAAGAAGGCGTTTCTTCGCTTGATATGCTTAAGAAAATATTTAAAGTATAATTTGCCGAGAGCCTCGGCGGGCAATTCGAGCGGAAAAGTCAGTTTGTTTGGATAAAATTGTATCCCGAATTTTAAATTGATATACAGGTGACGTTTCGGGACGTCAGGGATGCCGTCCGCTGTTTGGTGTTTATCAAATCTTGTTTTTCACTTATTTGTCATTTTAGTGTCAAATATTACTAAATAGTGTAGGTGTGTAAATTTTTTAGACAAACAATATTGAGAAGAAAAAAATAAAACATATATTACTATTATATTAATTAATTATTTTTTTATTTTATATAATGTATAGAAAAAAACCTACACACCTACATACGACAACGCAAACGCAAAATACGACAACATCCATAATGTCATATTATTCAGAACGTTGCCGATATATCAATCACCCCAAGGAAAAAACTAATCCAAACAACACGCACTATTACAAATCCGGAAATCTGCGTGTCGAGGCACTCGACCGACCATTAATTCCGAATTACGCATTCCACATTAAATTATAGTTTAGCTATCTAAAGAGGATATTTGTATTTAAAATAGAGTTTATTTTAACGCTTTTCGGCTGTATTTCAAATTTTTTTCGATAAAATTTCAATAAAATATAGACAATGACAATTTTTTTGTGTATAATCATAAAGTACGCATACTGTGAAAGTGTTTCTCGTATGCACAATGCTATTTTAAGTAAGGACGGTATACTAATATGAAACCAAATGTAAAAATCGGTTCATTCCTGATGGCAGTTGTAATGATTTTTTCTGTCTTGATTGTTTCGGGATGTACTCCGATGAGTCTTAATAAGGAATGGTCTTACAAGTCAGGCGACAAGGAGCTTGCAATCGGCGTTTATATCTATTCGCTTAACACTGCTTATCAGAAAGCAAAGTCATTTGCCGAAAAGCTTGACGATTATGATGAAACAAAGGACAGTTGGCTTGAAATGGAAATTACCGACGACGACGGTAAAAAGGAAGTTGCAAGCAAGTGGATTAAGGACCAGGCAAAGCTTATGTGCTTAAGCTATCTTGTTCTTGACGAGCAGATTGAAAAAGAAAAGATTGATATTTCAAAAGATACAATCGCTTCTGCCGACGAGCAGGCTGAAACCTACTGGAATGTAGGTCAGTATGCAGACTACGGCTACGTTATGCCAATGAAGAACGATTTAGAGCCTTACGGTATTTCCCTTGAAAGCTTCCGTTACTGCTCAACAGAGTACAGCGTTAAGTATCAGGCTCTCTTTGACAAGCTTTATAAAAAGGGCGGTTCAAAGGAAGTTTCAAACGAAGAGCTTACAAAGTATTTCAACGATAACTACACAGATTACAGCTACTTCTCCGTAAACCTCTATACTTCTTCAACAGACGAGGCAGGACAGTCTACAAATGTTGCAATGTCCGACAAGGAAGCTAAAAAGGTTACTGACGAGATTGACGGCTACGTTAAGGACGTAAACGGCGGCAAATCCTATGACGATGTTTTAAAAGCTTATATGGACGCAAATAAGATTGAGTCAGACCCGTCAACATCAAACATCGAAAACCTTGAGAACAGCTCTCTCGGCGACGAGGTTAAGGAAGCAATTAAAAAGCTTGACAACAAAAAGGCAGCAGCCGTAAAGGTAGGCAGCGGCGAAAACGCAGTTTACTACTTTGTTTACAAGAGAAATATCAAAGACGCTGCAAAGGACTATCTTGCAGATGAAAACAACAGCGCAAATGTACTTTCTTCAATGAAAGGCGAAGAATTTGCAGACTACATTGAAGAGCTTACCAAATCGCTTGACTACGAAGAAAACTCTTCAGTAATTAATCAGTATGAGCCGAAAATGTTCTTTGTTCCTGTTGAGCCTACAACATCAGCAGAAGAAAGCAGTGATTCAAGCGCAAAGGAATAAATACGAAAAAGCTTTTTTCGTAGAAAGGAGTTTGTATGAGCAGACGAAATAAACTGATTACAGCTCTGTTATCAATCATTTTATGTTTTTCAATGTTTACGCTTACTGCATTTGCAGTCGGTGAAAGTGAAAGCGGCGGCGAAGTCACGCCCGACCCTATTGTAACCTCACCTGAGTATCCGGCAGAACAGCCCACAGAATCCCCCGATCCTGTTACTCCTGATCCTGTTCCGGAGCCTGTTGAGCCTGATCCGGAGCCTCAGTACACAGACCCTGCTCCCGACCCGGGATATGTAGATCCGGGATATTCTTACGAAGACGATCCGAGCAGTCAGATATACTATGAGAGCGATAACGGCGGTGAAAGCTCCGAATTTTATGTCGGCGGAGGTCAAAGCTATGTTCCGCCTGTAAGCACTGCCCCGTCGGCTCCGCTTTACGAATCCAACCGCAAAATTGACGACAGCGTTTTGTCAAACAGCGACTGGAAGGATATTTCGGCAAGTCTGAAAAATGCAGGCAAAGGCAGTGAAAATGATTCCGACGACTTCAGCTTCATCAAGAATAACGACAGCTTAAGCGACAACGGTGAGTGGATGCTTTTCACAGGAATTGCCTGTCTTGCATTAAGCGCAGCAGGAATTTCTTATGTAATTATTTCTGCTGTCAGCAAGCGCAAAAAGTTATCCGGCGGATTAAGCGGCAAGCAGTACGCTTATGCCGGCGCAGGAAACGGAAGATACCGTTCATCAAACGATTATGACGACGGTTACAAGGACGCAAAGGTTGAGAAAAAGAAGGTTGACAGAAGCAGAAAGTTTGATACTGCCGATATAAATCTTCCGAAATCATCAAGCGGCACCCGATATAAAAACGGCGGAAAACGCTACAAATAAAAATTAAGTTTAAGACACCCCGTATCAGTAATTGATGTGGGGTGTTGCTTTTTAGGAAAAATCAAGTAAAAACCTCCAAAACAACAGCTCGGATTTTAGGGCTTTAAAATGTTTTTTGTAACTTTTAACACAATTAAAACGTAAACCTTTTGTAATTATTATATAACCCGATAAAAGTAGAAAAAAAGCCAAAAATACATTGACAATTATTTAACAAAGATGATAAAATGTTATTAGTCGAGTTAAGCTTATCGATAAAATTAAAGTTTGAAAGGATCCTTAAAAAATGAAAAAAATCTTATGTGCTTTGCTTGCCTGCATGCTTTGTGCGACTGTTTCAATCGGATTTTCCGGCTGCGGATGTTCAAACAACAGCGGTCAGGAGCCCGGATACAGAGTAACGGCTACCGAACCCGACCTCAAAAACGATGAGTTCGGTTTCTTCATTCTTAACAAAGATGAAGTTATGGTTACTAAATACACAGGTTCAGACAAGGATATTAAAATTCCCGAAAGCTATGAAAACTATAAGGTTACCGTAATCGGCAGAAGTCTTTTCAACGGCAAGGATATTTCGAGCGTTGAAATCCCCGATACTGTAAAAGAAATTCAGGACTATGCTTTTGCAAGCAACAGAAATCTTAAAAGCGTAAAGCTTCCTAAAAATCTGGAGATTATCGGTGAAGACACTTTCTTTAACTGTGCTTCGCTTGAGTCAATCGAGCTTCCTGCTACGCTTAAGGAAATCGGTGTTTACGGTTTCTCGGCAGCAGGCTTCAAGAGTGTTACAATTCCCGAAAGCAAAACGCTGACAAAGCTTGACCGTTTTGTATTCTATCAGTGTCAGGAGCTTACGGATGTTTATCTTCCTGCAACAATTACGAGCATTGCAGATGATACCTTTGATGATTGTCCTAACAAAATCACAATCCATGCACCAAAGAGTTCATATGCGGCTAATTACGCAAAAACACACAACTTCGATTTTAAAGAAGTAAAATAATAAACACAATATCATTTTCAGCTCTGCTGAATCTAATATAATATGCAAGATAAGAGGTAGATTTAATGAGTACAAAAGAGTATCCCATTGTAGAAAACGCTGAATCTTTTGAGGCTGCCCTCGCAAGAGTTAAAGAAGCACAGAAGATTTTCGCAACCTACACACAGGAACAGGTTGACAAGATTTTCCTTGCAGCCGCAACAGCAGCAAACAAAATGAGAATTCCGCTTGCTAAAATGGCTGTTGAAGAAACAGGCATGGGCATTGCAGAAGACAAGGTAATCAAAAACCACTATGCTTCAGAGTACATTTACAACGCTTACAAGGATGTAAAGACCTGCGGCGTTCTTGAAGAGGACAAGGCTTTCGGCATAAAGAAGATTGCAGAGCCTATCGGCGTTATCGCAGCCGTAATCCCCACAACAAACCCCACATCTACAGCTATCTTTAAAACTCTTGTTTGTCTTAAGACACGCAACGGTATCATCATCAGCCCCCACCCCCGTGCAAAGAAGAGCACAATCGAGGCTGCAAGGGTAGTTTTAGAGGCTGCCGTAGCTGCAGGTGCTCCCGAGGGTATCATCAGCTGGATTGACGTTCCGTCTCTTGAGCTTACAAATATGCTTATGCAGGAAGCAGACTGCATCCTCGCAACAGGCGGTCCCGGAATGGTTAAGGCTGCTTATTCATCAGGTAAGCCCGCACTCGGCGTTGGCGCAGGTAACACACCCGCTATCATCGACGAAAGTGCTGACATTCTTCTCGCTGTAAACTCAATTATCCATTCAAAGACATTCGATAACGGTATGATTTGTGCTTCAGAGCAGTCAGTTATCGTTGAAAAGAAGATTTACAATAAGGTTAAAAAGGAGTTCAAGGCACGTGGCTGCTACTTCCTTAACGACGAAGAAACAGAAAAGGTAAGAAAGACTATCATCATCAACGGCGCTCTCAACGCTAAAATCGTTGGTCAGAAGCCCGTTACAATCGCTGCTCTTGCAGGCGTAACAGTTCCCGAAGAAACAAAGATTCTTATCGGTGAGGTTGAGTCTGTAGACATCAGCGAGGAATTTGCACACGAAAAGCTCTCTCCCGTACTTGCAATGTACAAGGCTGAAAGCTTTGAGGACGCTGTTGCAAAGGCTGAACAGCTCGTTGCTGACGGCGGCTACGGTCACACATCTTCACTCTACGTTGACGCTGTAAACGAAAGAGCAAAGATTGACGAATTTGCTGCTCGTATGAAGACCTGCCGTATCCTCGTTAATACTCCCTCTTCACAGGGCGGTATCGGTGACCTCTACAACTTCAAGCTTACTCCCTCACTTACACTCGGCTGCGGCTCATGGGGCGGCAACTCTGTATCAGAAAACGTTGGCTGTAAGCACCTTATCAATATCAAGACAGTAGCCGAGAGGAGAGAAAATATGCTTTGGTTCAGAGCACCTGAAAAGGTATATATGAAGAAGGGTTGTATGCCTGTAGCTCTTCAGGAACTTAAGGACGTTATGGGCAAGAAGAGAGCCTTCATTGTAACAGACTCCTTCCTTTACAAGAATGGCTACACAAAGCCGATTACAGACAAGCTTGACGAAATGGGCATTGTACACACAACATTTGCTGACGTTGAGCCCGACCCGTCACTTCTTTCTGCACAGAAGGGTGCAGAGGCTATGCGCAAGTTTGAGCCTGACGTAATTATCGCACTCGGCGGCGGTTCTGCTATGGACGCAGGTAAGATTATGTGGGTTCTCTATGAGCATCCCGAAGCTGACTTTATGGATATGGCTATGCGTTTCTGCGATATTCGTAAGAGAGTTTACACATTCCCGAAGATGGGCGAAAAGGCTTACTTCATAGCTGTTCCTACATCATCAGGTACAGGCTCTGAGGTTACTCCCTTCGCAGTTATCACTGACCAGAACACAGGCGTTAAGTATCCGCTTGCTGACTATCAGCTTATGCCTAATATGGCAATCGTTGACGCTGACAATATGATGAGCGGTCCTAAGGGACTTACAGCAGCATCCGGTATCGACGCTGTTACTCACGCACTTGAGGCTTACGCTTCAATGCTCGCTACAGACTTCACAGACGGTCTTGCACTCCGTGCGCTTGAGGTTATCTTCAAGTACCTCCCTGCTTGCTATGACAACGGTATGAACGAGCCTGTTGCTCGTGAAAAGGTTGCTCACGCAGCTACAATGGCAGGTATGGCATTTGCTAACGCATTCCTCGGTGTTTGCCACTCAATGGCTCATAAGCTCGGCGCATTCCATCACCTTCCCCACGGTATTGCAAACGCACTTATGATTGAGCAGGTTATCCGCTTCAATTCTGTTGAAACTCCTGCAAAGATGGGTACATTCCCGCAGTATGACTACCCGAAGACTCAGGCTCGTTATGCTGAAGTTGCAAAGCACCTTGGTTTACAGGGCAAGAACGACGCTGAAAGCGTTGAGAACCTCATCAAGGCTATCAACGACCTTAAAGCAAGAGTCGGCATCAAGAACTCCATTCAGGAATACGGCATTGACGAAACAGACTTCCTCAACAGACTTGACGATATGGTTGAGCAGGCATTCGACGACCAGTGCACAGGCGCTAACCCGAGATACCCGCTCTTCAAGGAAATCAAGCAGATGTACCTCAATGCTTACTACGGCAACAACAGTGAAACAGTTTGATTTTCGTAAAATTGCATAAAGTATAAATCAAGCCGTCGGCAATTAATGCCGGCGGCTTTTGTTATTCAGAAAAATTGTTATTCTATGAAACGATAATTTGCCGAGTGCCTCGGCTCGCAAATCGAGTGAAAAAGTCAGTTTGTTTGGAAAAATTGCAGCCCGAATTTTAAGTTGATGTGTAGGTAACGTTTCGGGACGTCAAGGATGCCGTCCCCTACGGATATAGAGTAAACGTTTGTTTTTAGTCGTAGAGACACGGCGTGCCGTGTCCCTACGTCAACGTTGCTATTATTCACACCGCTAAATTATCGTTTATCTTACTGAAAGGTAAATAATATATTATAATATTTTTCTACTATAAAAGCTAATTTCTAGCAAGTGTACAGTTTCAGCTTTTTTTGCAATATGTATTGATTTTCAGCTTAATTTGTTGTATTATGACCTTGTATGTTTACGGGGAATCAGCTTTATTCCCCGTAAATCTTTGTGAAAATAAAGAGGTAGTTATGAAGATTGTAATTGTAGGATGCGGCAAAGTAGGCACATCCATTGCAACGGAGCTTAACTCCGAAGGACACGAAATTGTTGTTGTCGACATAAACCACGAAGCAGTTACACGTCTGTCCGAATCCCTTGACATTATGGGGATTGAGGGCAACGGCGCAACATACGAAATACTTGTCGAGGCAGGCGCACAGTCAGCCGACCTTGTGATTGCCGCTGCGGCAAGAGATGAAATCAACCTCTACACCTGTCTTATGGCTAAAGCCGCAGGCGTAAAGCACACAATCGCAAGGGTAAGAAATCCCGAATACACAAGCGACTTGTACAGAGTAAAGGATCAGCTCGGTCTTTCAATGGCTATCAATCCCGAGCTTACCGCCGCAACCGAAATCAGCCGTCTTTTGCGGTTTTCGGGTGCGCTTGAAATTGACTCATTCGCAAAGGGAATTGTTGACCTTATTAAGGTACAAATTCCGCAGGGCTCGCTGATTAGCAACAAGAAAATCAGCAACATTGACATTCTCAAGGGTAAAGTCAGAATCTGCTCGGTTGAGCGTGACGGCGAGGTATATATCCCGAACGGCGACTTTGTTATTCAGAGTGGCGACAAAATTTCGATTGTTTCGAAGTCTGAAACTGCCGCAAAGTTTTTCAAGAAAATCAACGTTGCAATCGGCAGAAGCCGTAACGTTATTCTTCTCGGCGGCGGCAAGGTTTCGCATTACCTTGCAATGATGCTCCTAAAATCGGGCGCAAGCGTAAAAATCATTGAAAAGAACACCGAAAGGTGTACCGAGCTTTCAGAGCTTCTCCCCGGCGCTGTGATAATTCACGGCGACTGTATGGATCAGGATCTGCTTTTGAGCGAGGGCGTTAAACACGCAGACGGAATTGCGGCTCTTATGGACTATGACGAGGAGAATATTTTAATTTCTCTCTATCTCAAAGACGTTTCAAAGGCAAAGATTATTACAAAGGTAAACAACACCTCGTTTGACTCGATTCTGTCAAATCTTAATTTTGACTGCATTATTCATCCCAAGAGCCTTACGGGCGAATACATTGCCCGTTACATCAGAGCAATGCAGAACTCGCTCGGCAGTAACGTTGAAACGCTCTACAGGCTGAACGACGAACGTACCGAAGCGCTTGAATTCAGGGTAAAGAATAATTCAAAGGTATGCGGTATTCCACTGCAAAATCTTAATCTTCTCGATAATCTTCAGATTCTGTGCATTAACCGTCACGGAAAAATAATTCTTCCGCAGGGCAGTGACTCAATTCAGCCTGATGATACGGTTATTGTAATTACAAAGCACAAGGGATTAAGCGACCTTGACGATATTTTCAGCAGACATTGAGGGTAGTTTTAACGTATGAATAAACGTATTATTGTCTATATACTCGGCTGGGTTCTCATTATTGAGGGTGCGGCTATGCAGATTGCAACAGTGACCTCGTTTATTTACGGTGAACACGAGGGGCTGTATTTTCTGTTTACGGGTGCGGCAAGCGCAGTACTGGGTTTTCTTGCAATTAAAATTAAAAAGCCTAAAAATATGGTGCTTTATCAGAAAGCAGGCTTTGCGGCTACGGCGTTAAGCTGGATTATGATGTCGCTTGTCGGCTGTCTGCCGTTCTGGCTGAGCGGTGAAATTCCGAGCTTTATTGATGCATTTTTTGAAACCGTTTCGGGTTTTACCACAACAGGCTCGTCAGTTCTTCCGAATGTTGAAGCTTTAAGCCACGGTATGCTTATCTGGCGAAGCTTTCTGAACTGGCTGGGCGGAATGGGCGTTATTGTGTTCCTGCTTGCGATTATCCCGAAGCTGGGCGGTCAGCAGAACATTTACCTTATGAAGGCAGAAAGCCCCGGTCCGATAATCGGCAAGGCTGTTCCGCATATGCGTCACTACGCCGCTTTGCTTTACGGCATATATATCGGGCTGACTGCGCTTGAAATCATACTTCTGCTTTTCGGCGGAATGGGATTTTTTGACGCACTCAACACGAGCTTTGCAACGGCAGGCACAGGCGGTTTCGGCATACACGCAAACAACATTGCCGCCTATGACACCTACTATCTGCAAACGGTTATTGCAATATTTATGCTGTTGTTCAGCCTTAACTTCTCGTTCTACATTCTCCTGCTTGCAAGGAAATTCAAGCAGGCGTTCAGAATGGAAGAGCTGTGGGTTTATCTGGGAATCATCGTTGTTTCAATCGCTGTAATCACAATAAACATCAGCTCCCTCTACCCCACACTTTACGAGTCGTTCCATCAGAGCTTTTTCTATGTTTCGTCAATCATCACGACAACGGGCTTCGGAATCGGCGACGTAAACCATTGGCCTGCGCTTTCAAAGGCTGTCATTATTGTAATAACCTTTATCGGCGCAATGGCGGGAAGTACCGGCGGCGGATTCAAGATTTCCAGAATACTTATTCTCTGCAAGGAGGTCAAAAAGGAATTTGCTCTGCTTATTCACCCGAGAAATGTAAAGACTGTTAAAATGGACGGCAAAACCGTTGACCACAGCGTAATGCGAAGCACGTCGGTATTTTTTGTGGTGTATATTGGAATATTCGTTTTCAGCTTTCTGCTGATTTCAATTGAGAATAAGGACTTTTTAACAAGCTTTACCAGCGTTGCGGCAAACCTGAATAACACAGGTCCGGGACTTGGCGAAGTCGGTCCGGTCGGAAGCTACTCT
>CAMKNF010000032.1 GCA_946414115.1 uncultured Ruminococcus sp.
CTGATTCAGCTCAGTTATATCGGTGAAAATTTCATTAAGCTCATCAATAAGAGTGTTTATTTCAGGGTTATCCGAGTTTACGGTGATATAGACAATATTGGTTTTCATCATCAAATATTTATCCTTTTTCATTGGATATACGTTCAGGTGATTATATGTAAAGAAATTCCCTTCATTGTGCATATAAAACCGATCGGTTGCAGCTTTATATGCGGTTTCCTTGTCATAATAGGAGCGATCGTATGAATCAAATGCCTCTGTAACCATTTCGCTCAGAGCTTTTAATGCCCACTTATTATGTTTGATAGCGTTTTTTAAGGCAAGTGCAGTATTTTTGCTGTTACATTCAATCATTTTTTCTATCAACTGTTTAGTATAGGGAAAAATGCAAGTCAGTTCTCTGTTTTCGTTTTTTACCGTAAACGATTTTGTAAAATAGTCTATTACTTTGGAGTCGGAATTTGCAATGTGCTTCACCATATTTTCATTATAGTTTTCTTTATAATTATATGGGTGTCCTGCAGGAAAACAAGCAAAGTATAGATCCGGCGTTTCACGAGCGTGGAGATATTCAAGCATTTTAAAATCGTGGTTTTCCATTGCTAATGCTGCTATATCCGTGCGGAGTGTATCGGTATATTTAAGCCGTGTATTTAAACTGTATGCCTGAACAGACTTGTATTTAATGCTTGTGCCGGCGCCGAAGGTACCGCTGAAATCATTTTGATTCTCATTAACAAACCAAATATATTTATTGTCAATTAGGTATTTCAGCAACTTATAGTTTTCAAATTTGATTGCATAATCAATAACCGTCATTCCATATTCGTCGGCATTGAGGATAATTTCATCATCCAAATGAATGAAATGTTCCCAATATTCCTCGTTATCGGACAATGCAAAATTGTAGTTGGTATAGCGGTATTTATTGCTGGCAGGGTGCTCTTTTGCACTGAGTATTTCTTCACAGGAAACATCCAACAATTCAGAAAAATATCCAAGATCTTCAATTTGAATACCAGCCTTACCTTGTTTAATCTGTGATAATTTATTGGCTTTTTTATCAATTTCATCTTTTTCCGGTTCCGAAATTTTCGGGTTCTCGAGTTTGAGATATTCCTCGCAAAATTTTCGAGTCGATTTAAACTTTCTATCTATAAGTTCAGAAAGATGTTTTCCTATTTCTACATTACTTGCTGTTCTAAACATATTTTCTACCGTCCTTTCTGAATCAATTGTATACCATTTTTTTCAAAAAGTATATATTAAATTTGTATATGAAAATTGTATGTTTTTTTCTGCGTATAAATAATATATGTAATTTTCATATACATAACGGTATTCATTATTCATTTTATAATTTGCACTGCCTTTTTATATTGGGAGTAAGCAGATGCAGAAATTCTCTTTTTGCTCCGTCTGTTATCTGAAAAATCTTATCCTTATATGGTTAAATTAAATTCATTATATCTTTTTCTCGTTGCGAAAAACCTTTCTTGTTTCCGTAAATTTGCCTCAAGCAATAATAATTTTATCTGATTTTAAGGCTGTTTCCTTAATGTATTTATCAGTATCTGCGTTCCACAAATCTTTTGTACTTTTCAATTTTTTTACATCAGCACCAATTTTAGAAATCAGATTTGTAAGCACAAAGCCGCCCATTCCAAGCAAATAAATATTATTGCAGATGATAGATGTTGCAGTGTCGCTTGTCACATTAAAATCTTCCGATGGTGCAATAGTAATTACATTTGCAATCGGAAGTGTTTTATCCCATTGTGCAATAATTTAATTTTATCTGTTGAATTTTTGATTGTCAGTACCTCGGTGAATTCGGGCAAGGATTTTTCAAAAGACTTTGAAAGTCCTGTTTCAAAATATTTCTTACAATCCTCTGAACCCTCAAGCAAATAAATCGCTCCGATTTCAGCGAGATTTGAACATCTGTTTACCTTTGTGAGCATATCAAAATAATCTGATATGTATGCAGTAATCAGGGAATTTAAACCTTTGTTTTTTAAAGTGTTTAAGTCTTTCGGATATTCAATTTTAATCATTTTTTCCTCTTTCTCAACGCAGAGCCTGTGCAGAGAAGCGAGATAGCCGCTCCTGCTCCTGTTGCAAACATTTCTACTGCTACCTTTGTAGTTATTGCCGCTATAAGTCCAAACATTTTTATCTCTCCTTTTCAAAATTTTAGATTTTTTCAAGAACTTTTTCAGTTGCAAGCACAACGGTTGTTGTTACTGCAAAGCCGAGTACAAACCAAACAGCTTCCATTTGTTTCACCACCTTTTATTGTTATTTATAACAAAAAGCACCCACCTTTTAATTGGTGAGTGCTTTTAGGCTATTAAAGATTATGTTTTTTCTGATGTTTATTGCAGGAATGCCAAACGGCTTTGATAAATCCTGTTTTATTGCATTTTGCTCTTTCTTTTGGGTCGCATTTTATAAAATTCGGACTGTCAGCTTCAATGCTCCGTCCAGTCCAGTATTCACAAGTTACGCATTGTTTTGCATTTCGTGAAATTTTGCTTTTAATTGGCATTGTTGTTTACCTCTTGAATATGCTCTTTTCCGCAGTTTGTGCAGAATTTTGCTTCAGCAGGATTTTCAACTCCGCAATACGGACAATCCCATTTTGCGGAATTTGAATTATTAAGACTGCGGTCTATATCTTTTTTAAAGAAAAGTCTGAATAACCAAGCGATAAAAAATACCGCAGAAATAATTATTGAGCCGTTGCAAAAATAGAACATTACGGGCATATTCATAAAGTAGTACAAGCCAAAGCAAAGAGCGGCAATTATAAGAAAAAATACTATTAGTTTCAAGAAAATCATATTAACATTTTTCATTTTTATATCTCCCTATTTGGATAGATTATTTTATTTATCCTTATGAAATTTCTTATTTACGGAAAAAATCTTTGAATTTTCCTCCTAAATCAAAAAAGCCGCCGTTTGATAATTTTGATTTTTTCCTTTCCAAGTATTGTTTTGCTTCAACAGCTTCGTCAATACTGATACCCAAATTCAGTTGAATAAAATTCTTGAATTTTTCGTATTCTTTTTCAAATTCTTCAATGTTCGAAAATTTAAGACCTTTGGCATATAACAATGCTCTGTCACGTGCTGCCTGTTTTCTTGATACCGAAGAAAATATTTTTGTATTGCAGAATTGTTTATCAAAGTCATCCAAGTATCCGTTGATTTTGTCCAGATATTTCTTTGAAACCTCGGATGAAAATTGCCTTTCAAAATCTTCTTTTTTTGCCTGCATATTTCTCTCGTAAGGCAAAAGAGGAGCAGTTTGTAAAGGTTTAACATCTTTCATAAATTCAGTTATTTTGGGCAGTTCTTCTCTTGAAAAATCAGCACCTTCTCTTGTTTCACAAACTACTTCATCTACTGTACGATATTTTAAATCAAAATCTGCAATTAATGAATCTATGTATTTTACACATTCAAGGTCATTATTAATGTCAAGATTTATTTTTTTGCAATATTCTGTCAGAAGTATTTTTGCTTTTATAGCATCGCTTTCTGTTTCACCCTGATTGTTTTTAACATATTCGGTTGCTTGCTCATCTTTAGCGTTTGTAAAACCGTCAATTCCAAAATAATCAGCTAACATACCTATGCTACCGTCATCACCGTATTTTTTTAGTAAATATATGTAAATTTCTATGTTATACGGATTAAGGCGAATTACTTCTCTGCATATTTCTGAAATTTGTTCTTCATTGAAGGAGTTGTTATTCAAATTGTTTATTAATCTTTGTGCTTTATTGCTGTCATCTTCATTTACAATACCCCAGATATATCCTTTTCCTAAAATCTCAATAAAAGCATTGATAATAGAAAATGCTGACAAATATACTCCGTCAATAAACATTGTGCGAATTTGTTTGCTATTGAATAAAGCCTTTAAATCCGATTCGGTTTGTAACTCTGAAAAATAATTTCCTACAGCATTTGCAACGCTGTAAACCGCACCGCTGGCTGCATTCATTGCATATATATCCATTTGATGACTGATAGCGTTTATTGGTGTGCCTCCGAATGTTCCGCCTACCCAGCGACTTCGATTTTCTTTCCTTTGTTCTCGGTATTCTCTTTGTGCCTGATAATAACCAAGTATTTCATAAGCTTTATCAATAAAAACGAAATAACTTTCTTCAAATATTTCAAAACACCCGAATTTTTCTATTGAATCATATATTGTTTCATAGTCAAAATCGTATTTTCCTAAATTAATGTAAGTGTTTTTAATATCCTCAATTATTATTGATATGCTTTTTTTAAAGTCGGATTTAGCATTATTTTGGATTTGACTGCAATCTGTATATGAATCATAATATTCTTCAAAAGATTTTGCGGCTGATTTTGCAAGATAATTATAATGCTTTCTTAAAGAATTATATAAATTTCTTTCTTTTGGGATATTTATTACGCCTATACAGGTTTTAAAGCCTTTACCAACATACTCGGTTTTTACAAAATCATTTAGATTCATTGTTGTCCTCCGAATTAGGAATATCGGTATTTTCATTATTCATTTCAAGTGGTCTTTTCTTTTTTATTACATAAACAATAAAAGCTATTATTGCAACAAAAATTCCAAGCCACCAAGCTATATAAGAAACCCAGATACCTGCACCCCAAAAAAGTATGAAAACGAATATGGCTAAAGGCATACTTTTTGTAATTGATGGAAATTTATCAATTAACCAAATAAAAGCGAATATTGCAATAGCTAATCCTATCAATGAAATTATGATTTGTAACATAAAATTTTCCTCCAGTATTATATTTATTTTTTAAAATTTAGCAATGTGTTTGTTAGATTTCATCCTTGTCTATATGTTCTTTAAGGATTTTTCTAATCCATTTTTCGCTGTAGCCGTATTTTGTAGCAAGCTGTTTGATGTTGTAACCGTTGTATTCATCAACAATTTGCTTTTTCAAAAACTCCTTGCTGAATAATTGAACAGGGAAGGTAATTTGCTGACCTCTATAGGCTGAATGAATTTTTAATACTGCCTCAATTCCAAGCAGATTTGCAAGCTCACTGTATGCACCGTTCAGATATTCGCATTTTATATTACTTGCGTCCATTTTAAATGTCACTCCTTGCATTTCGACATCTCCTTTCAAATTATATTGTATTCCGACAGAACAGTATAGAGCGAATGTTCATATGATTTATTCCTTGTAAAATTCCAAAAACAGGAAATATTGCATTATCATTATACGAAAGAACGGATAAATCGGAAAAATATTTATTTGATTTTGCCTATTTCTCTTTATACGTTAAGATTTATTTCTGTCAATAAATTATTGTGAAGTTCAATTATTCTATTGGAAAAATTACAGCGGCAAAAAATCTATTGCGCACCAAAAAACACAGGCACGCACTAAAGCGTGCGTTGTTGTGTTTTACAGTTTTAACTGTTGTGCAATATCATTTTTGCCGCCGTTGGATAGTGAATGAAGTAGTTTTTTATGACTTTTCCAATGATTTGTTAAGCTTCTTTCATCATTATATAACAAAAATTTGGAAAAATCTTCCGTGCTTTTCCACGCAAAAACGCAAAAAGAAAACACCATACTGAAATTGTTTGATTTTCAGTATGATGTTATTTTATTTCAAAAAAAAAATATGTATTTAATCTTTGGATATTTTCAAAATAGGCATTAAAAAGATTTCCCCATTTCCCCACAGTTTTTTCATCAAGATTGAAAGACAGAAAATTTACATATGTTTCAATGCGACTGCCACTCACGACCTCCTCGAAGTCATCTTTTCAGAAAATAAGCCATTTTTACAATACTATAACAAATTATTTATCAAAACAGTTTTTTAATGCATATATTCAACAATTCTTTTTCGTTTGTAAACACTGCTTATTTGATTATCAATAATTATCATATGTGAGATAAATGGGACACATTTCACTTCGACCATAAGAAGGTAACCAAAAAAATTCACCCTAAAAGCTCGATTATATCGGGCTTTTGGCATTTTATGAAGCGTTTTTTTAATAGGTATTGATGTCAAGAATAACTTTTTTGCTTGTGTCATATCCCGAAAACTTTCATATTATTATAGTGAAATAATCTATTATTTCGATTAATAAATGAAAGGAGTTTTAAAATTTATGACAGAATTATCAGATTATCCAAAATCTGATTGCGTCAGAGTTTTTGATATTGAATCTATATCTATACCGATAGTTTATAATAAATACGGCGACTATGACCCTAACGGAATGATGTATGTTCTGAAAAAGGATTACGAGCGCATTCAGCGAGAAGCAAGAGAAAGGTTTTCGATGAATCCTCCGCAGCCATACAAGGAAGTTCGACTCTTGTGATAAGAGCAAATAAAGGTGATGAAATTCAGGTTAATTTCTACAATAAGCTTGACAGAAGAATGTCTATCCACGTTCAGGGAATAGAATATAACGTCCTGACCTCCGACGGTGCAGAGGTCGGCTATAACCCCGATACCACCACAAGAGATTTTATCAGCTACAAATGGTATGCGGAAAGAGAGGGAGTTTATCTCTTTTCCGATATGGGTGATATGAGAAGCGGCGAGGACGGTACGAATGTACACGGCTTGTTCGGCGCAATTATCATTGAGCCGCCTGCATCAAAGTATTATCATAATATTTTTAATATAAAGAAAAACTACGAGGAGCAGTCGGTAATAACTGCACCGGGAGTTGAAAGTTTCAGAGAATTTGTTTTGTTTGCCCACAACGGCATAAGATTGCTTGACAAGAAGGGCAATGTTATCAAGACCACCGAGCAGGGAGAAGAAGGTGCTCACGGTGCGCCCGACCACGAGGATACGGGAGAAAAGGGCTACAACTACCGAAGCGAGCGTTTCTTCAACAGACTGAAACGAAATCCGATTATGAGCAAGATATTCAGCTCACGTGCTCACGGTGACCCGTCAACTCCGCTTTTAAAGGCTTATGTGAAAGAAAGAGTGATAATCAGACTGCTTATGCCTGCCGATAAGCCGAGAAACATCAGCTTTGTATTGCACGGTCACAATTAGCGTGCACAGCCTGACGACCCGTTTTCAACCGTTATCCCTGTACAGGGAGCAATAAGCGTAGGAGGTGTTTATAACATTGAGCTTATAAACGGCGCATCGGATGTTCCAGGCGACTATCTGTACCGTTCCGGTTCACTCAGATGGGATGTTGAATCGGGAATGTGGGGAATAATCAGAGTAATGAGCCGCAGTATAAGATACAGATGCGAGTGTATATGCAGAAACATCGGTCACTGGTGGGAAGAACAATGGTATGATAAATATATGTAATGCTAACTGAATGATTTAATCTAAACAATAAAATCCGATTGGTTTTCTTAATGAAAGTCAATCGGATTTTTGCGTTATTGAGTTGATTTTAGTTTGCTACATCTACTGTGTTAAGGGAAATTTTTCACTGTTATTTCAAACACATTTTTACGGTATTCAATCAAACCGTCTTTTTTCATTTTTATTAGTTCCTTGGACAATGCACTTCTGTCTGTATTCAAGTAATCCGCAAGCTGTTGGCGGTCAAAAGGTATGGTGATTTTATTGCTGTTCTGCGCAGAAATTTGCTCCGAAAAATATGACATCAGTCGTCCCCGTATTGTTTTGGGTGTTGTGTGAATACTGCGCTTTGAAAGCTGTAAGTTTTTTTGTGCACCGATTAGCACAAGGTTTTGTATAAGCCTGTTCCTGCTGTCACATTGTGAGCAGGGCATAAAAAGCCTTGAAACGCTTATAAACAAAATCTCACAGTCATCGTTAGCTGTAACATCTATCATCAGCGGTTCACTCTGAATACAGGCGTACGCTTCTGCAAAAACACCGCCTTTTTTAACAATCGCAAGAATACTTTTGTTGCCGAAATAATCGTTGTGCTCAACCTGAACGCTTCCCGACAGCACAAGCCCTATATCGGTAACAGTATCGCCGTTGCCGAAAATTACATCTTTTTTCTCATAACAGACCTTTTTGAATTCTAAATGCTTTGCCATTTGTTTAATATCTTTTTCCTGACAACCTCTAAAAAGCATAGTTTTTGACATAAATGTAAAATCCATAGCGTCCTCAATTCCGTGGTTATAACCACATACTTTTGCAGTTAATTATAATATTATTAATGCACAAAATCAATTCGTAAATTTGATTTTGAATTAATTAATCGGAGGATAAATGGCAATGATTAGAAGAATAATAGAAATTGACGAAGAAAAATGCAATGGCTGCGGTGCTTGCGCAACAGCCTGTCACGAGGGCGCTATCGGTATGATAGACGGTAAGGCAAAATTACTTAGAGATGATTACTGCGACGGCTTGGGTGATTGTCTGCCGACCTGCCCTACAGGAGCAATTTCCTTTGTAGAGCGAGAGGCTGCAGCCTATGATGAAGAAGCTGTAAAGCAAGCTCAACTTAAAAAACAGGCAGATACGCTCCCATGCGGCTGTCCCGGAAGTCAGTCAAAAACAATAGACAGAGCGAAAAACAGCAGTACTGTTTCTGACAGCAAACCGTTCGTAAGCCGACTTTCTCAATGGCCTGTACAGATTAAGCTTGTGCCTGTAAACGCTCTGTATTTTGATAATGCAAATCTGCTTATTGCGGCGGATTGTACGGCGTATGCATACGGGAATTTTCACGAAGAATTTATCCGTAACCGAATAACGCTTGTCGGTTGTCCGAAGCTTGATGAGGTCGATTACAGTGAAAAGCTTACTGAAATTATTGCAAGCAATAACATAAAAAGCGTAACCGTTGTACGTATGGAAGTTCCTTGCTGCGGCGGAATTGAAAATGCAGCAAAGCGAGCCTTGCAGAACAGTGGTAAATTTATTCCGTGGCAGGTTGTGACCATATCGACAAACGGAGAAATTATTGAAAAATAAGGCAATACAGCATTTTAATTTAATCAGAGATTAAAATTGTCCGAATAAAACAGACATCTTCGCACATATTAAAAGCGAGGTGATGAAAATGGCAAAACAGGGAATGAAACGTATGGAAAGAACCCATACACAGCCACGAAACGAACAGGCGGCTGTTCCCGAAATTCAGGGAAAGGCAAAGCACAGCAATGTAAAAGCAAACCCAATTATAGCAGGTACAAAAGCACCGTCGCTAAAGGTTTATCATACTGCTCCGTTTGAACAGGAAAAGCCGATTTCGCCGATTTATTCCACAATAGACAACGACCTTGCAAGGGACAACCTTGAAAACGACGTCACAGCGGCTGACCTTGAAGAGCTGTAATTTTCGGCTATGACAGATAAAAATGAATGTGAAATCAACAAAATATCGGTATGGGAGAACTCTGCAAGTTTGCCGCAATTTCCGACGCTTGACGGTGATATTCATACCGATGTTTTAATCATAGGCGGAGGAATTGCAGGAATCCTGACTGCATACTTCCTTAACCAAAACGGCGTTAAGTACGTACTTGTTGACAAGGGCAGAATATGCTCGGGAATCACGCACAACACCACTGCAAAGATAACGGCACAGCACGGTCTTATATATCATAAAATTTTTGCCGACAGGGGAGCGTATTCAGCGCAGCTGTACCTTAAAGCAAACGAGCTTGCATTGGATAAATATTGCGAGCTTTGCAAAAATATCGACTGTGATTTTGAGCGCAGTGATAACTACGTTTATTCGGTTTACAACCGAAAAATTCTTGAAAAAGAAATGAAAGCACTGCAAAAAATCAGGAGTAATGCCGAGTTCTGCGAGAATGTTATCATTCCGAAAAAGACTGTAGGCGCGGTGAAATTTACAAATCAGGCGCAGTTTAATCCGCTGAAGTTTATCGGCGCAATCTGTGACGGTCTGAATATTTATGAGAACACCTTTGTAAGCGAGATGATTGGGACAACAGCTGTTACGCAAAACGGAAAAATCTACGCCGACAAGGTTATTGCAGCTACGCATTTCCCGTTCATCAACAAGCACGGAAGTTATTTTCTGAAGCTCTATCAGCACCGTTCCTACGTTATAGCACTCAAAAATGCGCAGAATGTTGACGGAATGTATGTTGATGAGAACAGAAAGGGAATGTCTTTCAGAAATTACGGAAAACTGCTTTTGCTGGGCGGAGGAGGCCACCGAACAGGGAAGCAGGGCGGCAACTGGTGCGAGCTTCGTGCATTTGCAAAGACGGTTTACCCGAAAGCACGTGAAGAGTATTTCTGGGCGGCACAGGACTGCATAAGCCTTGACGGAGTGCCGTATATCGGGCAGTACTCCAAACGGACTCCGAATTTTTACGTTGCCGGCGGATTCAACAAATGGGGTATGACGTCGGCAATGGTTTCGGCTATGATTTTAAGAGACCTAATCCTCGGAAAGCAGAATGATTTTGCCGAAGTGTTTAACCCGTCACGCAGTATTTTAAAGCCACAGCTTTTTGCAAACGGCTTTGAAGCGACCAAAAATCTACTCACTGTTAGTGAGCACCGATGTCCTCATCTCGGCTGTGCGCTCAAGTGGAACAGAGCCGAAAATTCGTGGGATTGCCCGTGTCACGGTTCACGATTTACCGAAAGCGGAGAGGTGCTTGATAACCCCGCAAACGGAACATTCAAATAATATATCAAATAACCGCTCACGAGTTTATGTGGACGGTTATTTTTATTGCAGAAAAATCGTTGAATAAAGAAATCAGCTGTGATATAATTTTGATAATAAATCAAAACATACGGAGTTGTTATTAGAATGAAAAAAGCTTTATCTGTAATTTTTATATGCCTTACGCTGTTGCTCACCTCTGTTGCGGTAACGGTATCTGCGTCAAGCATTGACGAGGCGGTAATTTCTTCGCAGGACGATAAATACGCTCCGCTCTACACCGTATCGCCCGACAGCTCGCTAAAGGATTACAATTCACCCGATTTCAGCAGTAAGAACTCTGCACTTTTTTACACCCAGACAACCTTACTTGCACTTATCGCAGGCTACCTGATTCTGTTCAAGGTAAAGGGAATAAACCACGACGAAAAAATGCATCGCAGAAAGGAAAATTAAAAATGAAAAAGACTGATTTAAAAAAGCTTTCGGTACTCTTGCTGGTCGTAATTACAATGATTTTTTCAGGCTGTAGCATAAACACAGTATCTCTGAAAACAGTTACGCTTGACGATGTAATTAAAAACGTAAACACAAAAAATGCGCAGAAGCTTAAAAGCGTTTCCACCTATGATGAAGCAGATTTTTTGATAGATGTCAACAGCGAGAGCTTTACCGACGAGGAGCTAAAGGCTATGTCATCTTCGGGCTATGAGAACGTGACAAAGGCTGAGGCAAAAGAAGATGTTGAAACACTGTTTCGATTTTTAAAATCATCATACGCCGGCTATACATATTTCGGCGGTGACGAGGCTTTTGGCAAAGCTGAAAAAGAAATAAAAAGCAATATTGACAGCTTTTCAAAGAATAAGCTTAATCAGGAGGAGCTTGCCGGAGTTATAATGCAATCACTCGGATTCGTAAAGGACAGTCATTTTATTATGCTCGGAAAACAGGCTTTTGAAGAAGCTCATACTTATTACGAGAGTGAAAAACGTGAATTTAAAATGACGGAGGATAACAGATATTGCACGGAGATTGACGATGCTTTCTGGTATCTTCCTGCTGAAGCGGAAAAATATATGAAGCTAACAATCGGCGAAAGCGGTGAGCTTGTCTACGGTATGTTTGCCGTCGTTACAGATGAAGAAAAGGAAGGTCTGCCGACTTCCGTACAGCTTGAAAACGGAGATAAAAAACAAGAAATCAAGCTTGACTGGATTATCAGCGAGGTAGGCGGCGACCAGTCGGCGCAGGCAAAATTCAGTGAGGAAAACGGCGTTGCAATTTCCTCATTAGCGGATATGACAGCGAGCGAAAGCTCAATCGGCGAAATAAATAATTTTCTAAACGATTCGAAGAAGCTTGCAGGTTACGACAATTCAATTCTTGATTTGCGTGAAAACGACGGCGGTCTTGCCGAGATTGATATGTTCTGGATTTACGGTTACACAGGCAAAATTGCGGATATAAGCAATACCGTCTATACATTCAAGGATGATAAATTTGAGCGTATTGAAAAGCTTAACGGCGTACTGCGACCAACCGAACCGCTCGATACTTTCGACATTGTTAAAGAAAACAGCGAGCTGATGGATGTATGCACAAATCTTGAGAATGAATTTGATGATTTCCAAGGTGTGAGGAAAGCAAACGGAGTTTTGAATTGTAAACCCGATAAAATTATCAGCAACCCGAATACGCTTTTTGTTTTGCAGAGCAAGCACAATTATTCTGCCGGAGAAGCATTCCTGATGATGCTTGACAATGTAGAAAATGTTGTTTCTGTCGGAACAAACACAAACGGCTGTGTTCATTTCGGAAATGTATTTCCTTTGGCACTGCCCAACAGCAAGACTACGTTCACTTTTTCAATTTCTATTCTTACAGGTTTTGACAAGGATTTCGACGTTTACGGCCTTGAACCCGATATTTACATTGCCGACAACGACGCACAGGAGGCTGTGCTGAAATGCATTGAATATTATTCAAAAGACAAGAGTTAGCAAAACATATGACAAAAATGGATATAAACGAAAAGGGGCATCAAAACGATGTCCCTTTTGTTGTGCAATATGAAATTTTAAGCCGATTGTTCCTGATTTTCTTCCTTTGCTTTTTTCAAAGCGGCGTCCTTCTGCTTTTTCTTCTTGATTACTTTAAGACGGCTGAATTCCTCTCTGTCTTTTTCATCAAGTGCGTCGGAAATAAACTTTACCGTTTCTTCAAACTTCGGAATCATAATATTTTTCAGAGCGTTTGCACGCTTCTGGGTTTTCTTGATAGAATCGGCAAGTCTGTAAACGCTGTTTTCAATTTCGGCAAGCTCAACGGTCAGGTACTTAACCTCCGAAAATTTGTTGTAAACCTTGTCAATTGCGGAGTTTGTCGTCCTTAAACCGTAGTGAAGAAAGTCGTGCTGCTGATGCTCACCGATTGTGAGAATCGGAATTTCAACGCCCATTACGCTCCGTGAATCGAGCTTTAGGCTGTCCTCATAGGGGATAGAGTTTGAAATATCCTCGCAAAAGCCGTTTGTTACGTTGGCTGTCTGCAAAGCAATGTAGGCTTCCTCGTAAGCGCTGTCAATCTTCTGCTGAATAGCGTTTGCGTGGTCAATCAGCGTCATCATCTCACGAATCAGAATGTTACGCTTTCTGTCGAGCAGTTCATATCCGACCTTTGCAAGAGCAAGCGACTTTTTGGTGTTCATCAGATTACCCTTGGTGGGTACTGCCTGTACTGCCATACAACTGTACTCCTTTCCTTACGGCTCAGCCTTTGTAGTACTTGTCAAGTATAGCGTCGTCAACACGGTCAAGCTCTGCTCTCGGAAGTGTTGAAAGCAACTCCCAACCGAGGTCAAGGCTCTGTTCAATGCTTCTGTTCTCGTTAAAGCCCTGATTTACAAACTTCGCCTCGAACAGTTTGCCAAACTCAATGTACTTCTTGTCGGTGGGGGAAAGCTCCTCTTCGCCGATAACGGAAGCAAGCGACCTTGCGTCAATAACCTTTGCGTAAGACGCAAAAAGCTGGTTAGCAAGCGACTGGTGGTCGCCCCTTGTGTAGCCTTCGCCGATACCGTCTTTCATAAGACGTGAAAGCGACGGAAGAACACTTACAGGCGGATAAAGTCCCTGTCCCTGCAAGGAACGGTCAAGAACTATCTGACCTTCTGTGATATATCCGGTGAGGTCGGGGATAGGATGAGTAATATCGTCGTTGGGCATTGTAAGAATCGGAATCTGCGTAACCGAGCCGGGATGTCCCTTAATCATACCTGCACGCTCGTAAAGAGACGCAAGGTCGGAATATAGGTAACCGGGGTAACCCTTACGTCCGGGGATTTCACCCTTTGACGAGGAGAACTCACGCAGTGCCTCGGCGTATGATGTCATATCGGTCATAATAACAAGAATGTGCATATCAAGCTCAAAAGCAAGGTATTCTGCAATTGTGAGAGCACATCTCGGGGTAAGAGTTCTTTCGATAATCGGGTCATTTGAAAGGTTTAAGAGCATAACAACTCTTGAAAGAACGCCGCTTTCCTCAAAGCTTCTTCTGAAGTATTCGGCAACGTCCTTCTGAACGCCCATTGCGGCAAATACGACGCCGAAGTTTGTGCTGTCTGCACCGCTGATTTTTGCCTGACGTACAATCTGTACGGCTAAATCGTTGTGCGACAGATCGGAAGAGCACACGTCTGAACTCCAGTCA
>CAMKNF010000033.1 GCA_946414115.1 uncultured Ruminococcus sp.
TCTTCTTTCAAATTAATTATAAGTATTGCATTTCCGTCATATATTTTTATTTTGGATTTTTCAGATGTAAAAACATTTGATATTCCAAGCGGCACACTGCTTTTCAGATTGTATCTTTCAAGAGGATATTCAACGCCCCTGTACGAAACACAAACGCTCTCACAGCCGAACGGAAACAAAGAAAAGGTCTTGCCGCAATATTTTTCATAGAAATATTCGCCCTTATTTAGAAGCTCAATACGTTCTTTTTCGGAAAGCAGAACTCCCCTGCCGCCTTTATCGGCAATATATAGAAGTGAAGTGATATTTGCAAAGGTGTGGTCGGTTCTGCCGCCAAGTGCACCGAGCAAAATGAAGTCGGTAAAGCCTTTTTCAAAGGCAAGGTCAATTGAATGAATTGTATCTGTGTCGTCCTTATGAGGATTGAGCTTTACAATCTCACAGGACGCAGATATTTTTTCTTTATAAGAATCAAAATCGCCTACAATAAGGTTCGGCTCAACACCGGCAAGGCTTGCAAACTCATATCCTCTGTCGGCACAGATTACATAATCATCAGGCTTTACAGCCTGCTTAATAAAATCCGGATTGGTTTCGGGTGAACCCGATATGATTACACAGCGCATTTCATTCACCTAATTTCTATTACCGAATTTTAAATCAGCGCAACTCCCATTCCTTGATGTCCTTTACCTCATTAAACATTGCAACATAGCTTTTATGGCGTGAAGGCTCAATTTCTCCGTCTTTTACAGCCTGCAAAATTCTGCATCCCTTTTCACACGTATGCGAACAGGAGGTAAACTGACATTCTCCGAGGTATTTTTCAAATTCGGGGAAGCAGTATTGAAGCTGGGTTTTATCTATCATTTCGTATCTCTGCAAATCAACAGTCGAAAATCCGGGAGTATCAGCCACAAAACAGCCGTCAATTTCAAACAACTCAACTACCCTTGTTGTGTGCTTTCCTCGTCCGAGCTTGCGGCTGATTTGTCCCGTCTGCAACTCAAGCTCGGGGAAAATACGGTTAATAAGCGTTGACTTGCCTACGCCGCTGTTTCCCGTAAAAGCAGATACCTTGCCTTTCAGAAAGGCTTTGAGTCTGTTTACATCCTCGGTATCATCGGGGGAACAGAGAAAAACCGGAAATTCTGAATTGCGATAGATTTCTGCAATCCTCTCGCCCGACTTCAAATCATTTTTTGAAACGACAATTGCAGGAATCATATTGTTGTTTACTGCCGCCGCAGTCATCTTGTCAATTACCGTAAAATTCGGCTCGGGGTCAACGGTTGAACAGACAATAACAAGCGTATCTATATTTGCAAGTGCAGGTCTTTTGAGCTTGTTTATTCTCGGTTTTATTTCTTCAATTGAAGCGAATCCTTCTTCAGGAACGGAAATTACTACTTTATCACCGACAACGGGGGAATTTCCGCTTTTGCGAAAACTTCCCCGTGCCTTACATTCATATTCTTTGCTGTCACAGCGAACGTAGTAAAATCCGCCGATTGACTTCATTAATATTCCGTTAAGCGTGCTCATATTCATCAATATGCGTAACCGTTGTCAACAGGACCTGTAGGCTGATTAGAGTCTGTGGGATATTGCGGCTCATCAGGATTAGTTTCAGGCTCTGTTTCAGGCTCATACGGAGCTGTTGTTTCAACAACAAAATCGTGAGTTGCTGTTGTAGTTACCGATGAAGTTGAGAAATCAACACTGTATTCACGGTAAGTCTGACCGTTAAGCTGAATAATTACGGTTGAAGTACCTGAACCCGTAATTTCAAGAGTGCAGGTTTTATTGTACATAGGAACAAGCGTTTTTGAATACTGCGGATCTACTACGCCGTCAACAATTACCGTCATTTCAACGGAAGATTCAGTGTTAGTCGGGAGGTCAACGTAAATGCTGACAGTATTCTTGTCACCCTTGCCGGAGCTTACTGTAAGCGTAACCACAGTTCCTTTTTCAACTTTGCCGTACTGTAAAGGTGACATTCCGAGGACAGTATCTTTGGCTTCCTTGCTGTCATCGTCATACTGCGTTTCTACAGTAAGTCCCAGTTCTTCAATCTGTGACTTTGCTTCGCTCAAGGTAAGTCCCGTTACAGAAGGCAGCTGAACCTGTTCCGGTTTTGCGCCGTTAGCAACGTAAATATATACGGTTGAACCGATAGTTGACTTAACGCCTGCTTTCGGGAAGGTGTCTATTGTATATCCTTTTGGCGTTTTTGTATTCTCAACATAAACGACCTCGGTCATAAAGTTCTTGTCTTTAAGCATCTGTAAAGCTTCTTTTTCGCTGAAATTAGTAACGAAAGGAACTGAAACTTCGGTGTCTGTGCCGTTTACTGTAAGTGTAATTGTCGAGCCTGACTTCACCTTCATTGAACCGCCGGCAGGCTCCTGGTCGAGAATTGCACCCATTTCCTTTGATTCATCGTATTTGCTCTTGATTTCAAACTGGAAATTGTTCGGATTATTCTCTTTTACTTCAACTAGAGTTTTGCCGATATAGTCGGGAACATCAACGTCCTTTGCCTGGGCAGAGTTACAGCCTCTGAAAACTGCAAGCGCAAAGAAGATTACGCAAACCGCTACAGCCGCAATTAAAATACCCTTAATCGCATAATAAGAGGGCTTGTGTTCCTTGATAAAGTCATCGTCCTCGGGTTCTTCACGGCTTGGCTTCACGTCGGAAACAGGTCTTTCAATTACCTTTGTTCTGTCGTTCTTTGTATCCTTGAGAGAGTTTACAAATTTTGTCGGCTGATTATCTACAAACGATTTTCCGTAATCAAAAACTATTGACGGATTAAGTCTGAAACGCTCAATGTCGCTCAACATCTCTGCGGCAGAAGTATAACGAGCCGAAGGCTGCTTCTGCATTGCCTTCATTGTAATCTGCTCAAGACCTATTGGGATTCCCGGGTTGACCTCACGAGGACGCTTCGGTGTTGACTGAAGCTGCATAAGTGCAACCGTTACTGCGCTGTCACCGTCAAACGGTAGCTTTCCGGTAAGCATTTCATAAAGCATTACGCCGACTGAATAAATGTCGGTCTTGCCGTCGGTAACATCTCCCCTTGCCTGTTCAGGCGCAATGTAGTGCACAGAGCCTATTGCCTGTTCGGTCATTGTGCGTGTTGCCTTGTCGGAAAAACGAGCTATACCGAAGTCGGTTACCTTGATTGTTCCGTCCTGCAAAAGCATAATATTTTGCGGCTTGATGTCACGGTGAACAATTCCGCACTCGTGAGCGTGCTGTAACGCCTTTAAAATCTGCGTTGCAAGGTGAATGGCGTCCTTCCACTCGATTATGCCCTGCCTGTCGATATACTCTTTAAGCGTAATGCCATCAATATATTCCATTACAATGTACTGAATCATATCGCCGAAGCTCACGTCGTAAACCTTGACAATATTAGGATGTGAAAGCATTGCAATAGCTTTTGATTCATTTTTGAATCTGCGAATAAACTCGTCGTTGTTTAAGTATTCATCTTTGAGAATTTTAATTGCAACCTCACGGTCGTCGATTGTGTCGGTACAACGGTAAACATTAGCCATACCGCCCACGCCGATAAGCTCATGGATTTCATAACGGCCGTCAAGTCTTTTGCCAATATATTTATCCAAAAGATTCACTCCAATCAATTAGTAAATTACTGTTGCAGTAATGTTATCGCTTCCTCCGCCGTCCTTTGCGCAGTCAACAAGCTTTGAGATAAGTCCCTCTCCACGGTTTTCGTGGCAGATTTTAACCATATCTCCCGTTGATACGCAATTTGAAAGTCCGTCGGTACAAATAAGAAGAATGTCACCGTAGATAAAGTTTGCTTCAATATAATCAAGTCTTACAGAGGGCTTTATGCCGAGCGCTCTTGTAATGAAATTTTTGTTGGGATGATTCTGCGCCTGCTCGTAGGTAAGCTCGCCTCTGCGCACCATTTCCTGCACAACCGAATGGTCCTCGGTAAGCTGTTTTATCTTACCGCCTCTGATTGCGTATGTACGGCTGTCGCCGACGTGGACAACGTGAACCGTTGTGTCCTTAACAAATACGAACTCACAGGTTGTTCCCATTCCTGCAAGCTCGGGATCGTTTGTTGAAAGCTCAAATATTTTCATATTTGCATTTACAACAATTTCAGCCATAAGCTCGCCGATTTGCTCCTTTGTCATATCGTCCTTATATAAATCGGTAATTTTGGTGCTTATGTATTCAACAGCTGTTGCACTTGCAATATTTCCTCCGTTTGCGCCGCCCATTCCGTCGCATACTACCGCCCAAACACAGCTGGGAGAAATAACTCCGAAGCGAAAGTCATCCTGATTCTGGGTTCGGACAAGTCCGATGTCGCTTTTGCTGAATACTTCCAAGTTATTTACCTCCTTTTAAAATATGATTTCGCTTTAGCTGGCCGCAGGAAGCGTTGATGTCGCTTCCGAGGGTTCGCCTGACAGTTGCCGTAATATTCTTTTCGGCAAGTATATCAATAAAAGACTGCTGTCTTTCTATATTGCTTTTTATGTACCCCGTTCCCTCAACGGTGTTGACCGGAATGAGGTTTACGTGACAGTTCATACCCGACAGTCGATTTGCAAGCTCTCTTGCGTTTTCGTCGCTGTCGTTTACTCCGCTTATCATTGAATATTCAAAGGTGACACGTCTGCCTGTTGTGTCAAAATAATCTCTGCACGACTGCAATAATTCTTCTATGGAATATTTCTTCGAAATCGGCATTGTTTTCTGTCTGATTTCGTCATTCGGTGCGTGAAGTGAAACAGAAAGCGTTATTCCGAGGCGGAGCTTTGCAAGCTCGTAAATTTTCGGAACAATTCCGCAGGTTGATAGCGTAATATGGCGCATACCTATGTTAAGTCCGTTGTCGGAGGATGCAAGTCTAATGAATTTTATGACATTGTCAAAGTTATCAAGCGGCTCGCCCATTCCCATAAGCACAACGTTTGAAATTCTTATATCCAAATCCCTTTGTGCCGCTTCAATCTGCGCAATCATTTCCGACGGCGTCAGACTGCGTGAAAATCCGCTTTTGCCCGTTGCGCAAAAGGTACAGCCCATTTTGCAGCCAACCTGCGTTGAAATGCACATTGACCAGCCGTGCTTATAGCTCATAACCACCGCTTCGACACATTCGCCGTCACTAAACGAAAAAAGGTACTTTACTGTTTTATCATACCTTGAAACGAGTTTTTTTTCAATAGTTGCAACAGAAATGTAACTACTTGTTTTTAAAAAATCTTTTAAATCTGTCGGAATATTGCGCATTTCATCAAAATTTGTCACATTTTTGGAAAGCCACGAGCGAATCTGCTTTGCACGAAACTTCGGAAAGCCGCTGTCTGTTATGAAATTTTCAAGCTCTTCATCATTCAAGGATTTAATGTCAACGAGCATTTCAGACCTTCTTTCCGAATACTGCAATGTAAAAGCCGTCTGTGCCTGATGTGTGAGGCATTAGAGTAATTTCGTAGTCGTTTTCGTCAATTGCACGGTTTATCTGTGGCGGGAGTGAAAGCTTAACACCGTAGAAATCTGGATGTTCTTCAAGAAAACGCCGTGCATTTTTGTTATTTTCTGCAGGATTAAGCGTACAGGTAGAGTACACAAGACGTCCGCCGTTTGCAAGATACTGTGCGCTTTGGCAGAGAATTTTGTACTGCAGCTCGGGTAAATCTGCGGTAATAAGATTATCCTTGTAGCGAATTTCGGGCTTGCGTGATAGGATTCCGAGACCGCTGCACGGAACGTCGCAGAGAATTTTATCTGCAAGCGGCAATGAAACATCCGATGAAGCACCGTCACGTTTTAGTGTTACGATTGAATGTATGCCAAGACGTTTTGCGCCGTCGCTGATTAATTTCAGCTTGTGGTCGTACAAATCACAGGCAAAGATTTTGCCCCTGTCACCCATATACTGCGCCGCCGTGAAGGATTTTCCTCCGGGTGCAGAACAGATGTCGAGCAAAACCTCTCTCGGCTTTGGTGAAAGAAAGTCAACGCAAAGCTGTGACGATGCGTCCTGTATATGAAGTTTTCCCGATTTGTATGCGGATAAACGCTCAATTGAGCCTGTTTCCGTTAAGGAAACTGCGTTTTCAAGGAACGGAATTTCCTCTGCCTTTACATTCTCCTTTGCAAGCTCTGCAATGAGTGAATTTTTGTCGCTCTTTAGTGTATTAACTCTTGCGCAGATTTTTGGTCTGCCGCCGAGTGATTTTAAAAGCTGTTCGGTATTTAATTCTCCGTAAGAATTAATCCACAGCTTTACAAGCTCCTGCGGTGCTGAATACTTGACCGAGTAATATAAGACCTTATCGGATTTATCGGGAAGTCTGTACTTTTCCTCTGAACGTGTGATACTGCGCAAAATTCCGTTGATAAATCCCGAAGATTTCTGTAATTTATGCTTTTTTGCTAGGTTTACGCTCTCGTTTACAGCCGCACTTTCGGGGATTTTATCCATAAAAAGGAGCTGTAAAATTCCAAGCCTTAATATCATTTTGGTTTTGATTTCAATTTTTCTTAAAGGAATTTTGGAATACTGCTTTATAATGTAATCAAGAGTGATTTTGCGTTCAAGCACTCCGTAAACGAGTGCCGAAACAAAGGAGCTGTCAACCCCGGAAAGTTTATTTTCACGGATTGCGTTATTGAGCGCAATGTTCGAGTAGGCGTTATCCTGTTCAATTTTCATCAGCACATTGAGCGCTGTATTTCTCGGGTTTGACATTTTAGTTCTCCAAATTATTTAATCTCTTCTGCTTCTTGCGATTACAATAAGTCTTAAAAGCTGCATAATTGCTGTAAGTGCAGAGGCAACATAGGTCATTGCCGCCGCCTGAAGTGTGCGTTTTGCGCCTGTGTATTCATCACCGTAAAGTAAATCTGACTCTCTGATACATTCAAGCGCTCTTTTTGATGCATTGAACTCAACAGGCAGTGTTGCTATTGTGAACAGCACGGACAACGAAAACAGGACAATTCCGATATAAAGTAGGACAAAGCCCACTTTTGCGGTAAAAACAAGTCCGAGCAGAATTAATATCCAGCTTAACTGCGAGCCGATTTTTGCCATCGGAAGTATAATACTTCTGATTTTATTCGGCAGATAACCCTCTGCGTGCTGAACTGCGTGTCCTGCTTCGTGACAGGCTACGCCGACTGCGGCAACGGAATTGCTGTTGTAAACCGTATCGGAAAGTCTTATAACATTTGTTCTCGGGTCGAAGTGGTCGGTCATACTGCCCGATACGTGTTCAATTCTCACGCCTGTAACTCCGTTCTGACGAAGTACATATTCAGCCGCCTGTGCGCCTGTTATATTGCGTGAATTTCTGATTTTTGAATATTTTGAAAAGGTAGACTGCACCTTAATCTGACAAATCAGCGTTATTATAATGCAAGGCACGATAAAAACAAGATATGTCCAGTCAAAGCCGTAGAAAAATCCCATATTTAGTCCTCCTGTCCGATAATATCGCCGATTTCAAGCTTATGTCCTGCAAGAAACGCATCGGCTGTCATACGCTTTTTGCCCTCGGGCTGTAGCTCGAGAATTTCAACGGACTTTTCTCCACAGGCAACAACAAGCGGTTTTGTTGAAATAACTTCTCCGCTTTTGCCGCTTTTGTGGCAAAGCCTTGTGGAATAGACCTTAACATTCTTTCCACCTATTTTTGTTGTTGCAACAGGCCAAGGATTAAGTCCTCTGACCTTGTTATGAACTTCAAAAGCGGATTTTGAAAAGTCAATCGGACAAAGCGACTTGTCAATCTTTGATGTGTGAGTTGCAAGGCTTTCGTCCTGTTTTTTCGGGGTAATTTCGCCTTTTTCAAGAGCAGAAAGTGTTTTTAAAATAAGCTTGCCGCCAAGCTCTGCAAGTCTGTCAAAAAGCTCACCCGACGTTTCATTTTCGCCGATTTGCGTTTCCTCGGTAAGAATAATATCGCCTGTGTCAAGACCGACGTCCATAAGCATTGTTGTGATTCCCGTAACTTTGTCGCCGTTCAATACCGACTGCTGAATCGGTGCGGCTCCTCTGTATTTGGGCAGGAGTGAGCCGTGAATATTTACACATCCGAATTTCGGTGCATCAAGCACTGCCTTAGGAAGAATTTTTCCGTAAGCGGCAACGACAATTACATCGGGGTTGTATCTGCCTATAATTTCAAGCGTATCGCTGTTTTTCATAAACTCGGGCTGATAAACGGGAATATCAAGCGACTGTGCGCACACCTTTACGTCGGGAGGCGTTAAAATCATCTTTCTTCCCCTCGGCTTATCGGGTTGTGTAAATACTGCGCATACCTCGTGTTTGGAAGATGCAAGAGCCTTCAGTGCAGGGACTGCAAAATCGGGAGTTCCCATATAGATTATTTTCATATCTTTTACCTTCTTGTTTTATAGAAACGCATAATACGTTGTCTGTTACAAAAAATGATTATATTATTTCCCACCATTGATTTTCACTGCGGACACGGCACGCCGTGTCCCTACGAATGAAATCAGATGTTAAGTTTCTCAATTTCCTTGGGAGTCAGCATTCTGATTGCTTTTTCTTTGAAAATGATGCCCTCAAGGTGGTCAAGCTCATGGCAAAAAGCCTTTGCGAGCAATTCTCTGCCCTCAATTGTAAACTCGTTGCCGTTTCTGTCCTGTGCCTTGACCTTGACGTAATTTGGGCGGCGTGTGTAACCCCATTCTCCGGGACAGGAAAGACAACCTTCAAGCGTTTCCTGTTCGCCGCTGTAGGCGATAATCTTGGGATTTACAAGCTCAATAACACCCTCGCCGATGTCAATTACAACAACTCTGCGGAGTATTCCAACCTGCGGTGCGGCAAGTCCTGCACCCTGTGCAAGGTGGAGCGTTTCAATCATATCGTCAATTAAATCAGCAAGCTTGCCGTCAAACTTTTCTACTGTTCTGCATTTTTTTGTGAGGACGCTGTCGCCCTCTTTAACAATTTGTCTGATTGCCATTTGCTTTCCTTTCCTTTGTCAGCAGACGAGCGCATTCATATCAGCGTACGCTGTCACACTGCCAAATTCTTTATTTTTACCGAATTCGACAAGCAACGTTGAAAGCAGCTTTCGAAATTCCCGGTTGTTTTTGCATTTAATTATGAGTTTATATCTGAATTTATTGCTGACCTTTACGACAAGCGCAGGCGAAGGTCCTAAAATTCGCAGCGGAATATTGGGATAATCGCTTTTTGCAAGGCTGATAAACGAGCTTAAAAATGCGTTTGCCGCCTTTAAAGTAAGCGTCTGATTCTCTCCGACAAAGCCGATTAAACAAATATCAGCAAACGGAGGATAAAGCATAGCCTTTCGCACGTTGATTTCTGTATTGAAGAACGTATCGTAATCCTGCTTTGCCGCCATTGAAATTATGAGATTGTCGGGTGTATATGATTGAATGACAGCCATTCCCTTGCTGTTTCCCCTGCCGCTTCTGCCCACAACCTGGGTAAGAAGTGAAAACGAACGTTCGTAGCTTCGGTAATCATCAGCGTAAAGCATATGGTCTGTGTTAAGCACTCCGACAAGCGTTACATTCGGGAAATCAAGTCCCTTTGCTACCATCTGCGTACCCACAAGAATATCATATTCGCCGTTTGCAAAAGCGGTTATCATCTTTTCGTATGATGATTTTGATGAGGTTGCGTCGGTATCCATTCGCAAAATTCTTGCATTCGGAAAAATCTGCGAAATGTCGCTTTCTGCCTTTTGCGTACCTGTTCCGCCGAAACGCAGTCCTTTGCTGTGGCAGGTCGGACATTCGTCCGTACAGGGAATTGAGTAACCGCAATAGTGGCACATCATTCTGTTGTTTGCGCTGTGATAGGTCAGTGAGATTGAACAGTTCGGGCATGTTACCGGCTCACCGCAGACACGACAGGTGGCAAAGGTATTGTGCCCTCTGCGGTTGAGCAGAAGAATAGACTGCTTTCCGTGTTCAAGGTTATAGTTGAGGTTTTCAAGCAATACGTCGGAAAATCCCGTTGTGTTGCCGTTTTGCACCTCGATATTCATATCGGCAGTCACAACCTCGGGCAACACGGCACTGCCGTAGCGGCTTGAAAGCGTATTGAGGGAATATCTGCCGTTTTTAGCATAGTAATAGGTTTCAACGCTCGGAGTTGCCGAGCTTAAAATCAGGAGCGCATTGTTCCGGGCACATCTGAATTTTGCAATTTCTCGGGCGTGGTAACGAGGAGAGCTTTCGGATTTATAGCTGTACTCCTGCTCCTCGTCCATAATTATAAGTCCGAGGTTTTCAAATGGGGCAAAAACAGCACTTCGTGTTCCGATTACAATTTTTGCAAGTCCTTTTTTAACTCTCTTGTATTCGTCAAGCCTTTCTCCAAGCGACAATGCGCTGTGAAAAACGGCTATTTTATCGCCGAAACGCTGCGAAAACTGCAAAACAAACTGCGGTGTAAGGGAGATTTCGGGTACCATTACAATTATTCCCCTGCCGTCGTTTATTACTCGTTCAATCAGTTTGATAAACACGCTTGTTTTGCCCGAGCCTGTAACACCGTAGAGCAGGCTTGTGTGCGGCTTTGAGTCCTTGTATTCGCTGTAAAGCGAGTCGCAGGCTTTTTGCTGTTCGTCAGAGAGGACAATTTCGGAAATCTCGGAATCTGCACTGCGCTTTTCAATTCGGAAAACCTCTTCATCGTAATAATGAATCAAACCTTTTTTACAAAGTGAGTCAATTACAGATGAAGAAACTCCGGTGAAGTACATAACCTCTTTAACCGAAACGCCGCCTGTTATATCAATCAGCTCATAGACGTTTTTTTGCTTTTCTGTAAGCTTGATTTTAGAAATATCAACATTTGGATTTACTGCCGCCATTTTTGCAGATGCATCGGAAACCCTGCGGAACGCTTCGTCAGATTTATACAGCGCTCCCTTTTCAACAAGCAAATCAAGCACTTGTGAATCCGAATAGCCGAAAGCGTCGAGGATTGTATCGGATTTTACGGGCTTGCGCTTTGAATAAAGATAATCGTAAATCCGCTGTTCCTCAAAGCTTAATTCGGGCATATTTTCAACAGGCAAATCGTTTGCACCGTAAACGGTGGTTACCTTGTAGTTGATTCCTGCCGGGAGCATTGTTTTTACCGCATCGTAAAGAGTGCAGAAATAATGCTCCTTCATAAACTCGGCTGTCTTAATCATTTCTTCCGACAGCACAGGCTCGTCATCAAGCACGCTGATAACGGATTTAAGTCCGTCGGTGTGTGAATAGCTGACCTCAAAAACAACGCCCTGTCGTTTTTTGTTGCCCCTGCCAAACGGCACAAGCACACGAGTTCCGACCTTACAGCGGTTTAAAAGCCTTTGCGGAACAAGATAGTCAAACGGCTTATCAAAGGAATAAGCCGTATTTTCAACTGCAATCCTTGCGACTAAATCAGAGCTCATCTTCGTCAGGCTCTAAAAGGTTAATTTCGTGATTTTTGATTTCGTCAATTGCGAGAAGAACAGGCTTTTCTTCAGTAACGGTTTTTTCGTCTTCAAACTGCTGTGTAATCTGTCTTGCTCTCTTTGATACACCTACTACAAGAGCGTATTTGCTCTGCTTTCCCTCAAATAATTCATCAACATTTACTCTGTGCATAATAATTCTCCTTCGTATCTTCTTAAAATATTTTCTCTGCCGTGAAAATTAACACGGATATTTAACATAATATTGCTTTGTAATTTTTATGTTCGGGACGTCTGGGAAGCCGTCCCTGCGGAAAAGTTGGTTTTCCCATGTAGCTATGATTTATTCATTAAAGTCTGATAATCACTGCGGACACGGCACGCCGTGTCACTACGTCATAGAATAAACATATAGTTTATTATGTTGTATCGGACTTTTCTTTTTTGAGAATATCAAGAATTTCGTCTACTGCGTCTTCAAGCCTGTCGTTTACTACAACGTACTTGTATTTTTCACTGCATTCGATTTCTCTTTTCGCCTCGCCAAGTCTTTTAAGGATTGTTTCTTCGTCCTCTGTGCCTCTGCGTCTTAACCTTTTTTCAAGGGTGTCAATTGACGGAGGAAGTACAAAGATGCTCAGAACATCGGGGTACTTCTCCATAATCTGGAGTCCTCCGCAAACCTCGATTTCGAGAAAGACGTCATAGCCCTGATTGAGCAGATCCTCAACCTGCTGTTTCGGCGTGCCGTAGTAGTTTCCGCAGTATTCTGCGTACTCAAGGTAGCCGTCTTTTTGAATAAGACTTTCAAACTGCTCTTTTGTGACAAAGTTATAGTGAACTCCGTCAATCTCGCCTTCTCTGGGAGGACGTGTTGTGTTGGAAACGGAAAGTCTGATGTTTTTATCACGCTTTAAAAGCTCCTGCATTATCGTTCCTTTGCCCACGCCCGAAGAGCCTGTGTACAAAACGAGCATTCCCCTTTTTTTACTGTTCATCCTTTTGTTCCTCACTTTCCTCGGTTCTGTTCTGAATTGCCTCGCAGGAAATTGCGGAAAGAACAACGTGGTTATTGTCGGTAATCAGAACAGACTTGCATTTTCTTCCGCAGGTTGCGTCAATCAACATTCCGTCAGCCTTTGCCTCCTGAACAATACGCTTGACCGGTGCGGAAACGGGTGCGACTACTGCAACAAGCTTATCGGAGCTTACAAGATTACCGAAACCGATATTGATAAGTTTCATATTTACCCCTTATTTCCTGAAAATTCTTACTCGATATTCTGAACCTGTTCACGGATTTTTTCAATCTCACTCTTGATGTCAACTACCTTATGAGCGAGAACAGCGTCCTGAACCTTTGAGCCGATTGTGTTTGCCTCACGGTTCATCTCCTGAATTATGAAGTCGATTTTTCTGCCGACAGGCTCGTCGTATTCAAGGAATTTGTTAAGCTGTTCAAAGTGACTTCTTAATCTTACGGTTTCTTCCGCTACTGCTACCTTATCGGAGAATACGGCAACCTCGGTTAATACTCTCTGCTCGTCAATTTCAACCTCATAATCTTCAAGTGTCTGCTTGATTCTCTCAAGCAAGCGCTCCTCGTATTCCGCAACGGTCTGTGGAGAACGCTCCTCAATTTCGCCTACGATTGAGAGAATTGTATTTGCTCTGCTTAAAATGTCGGTTTTCATCTTCTCGCCCTCGGCTTCACGCATTGCAATGAATGAATCAAGAGCAGTTTTTGCAACCGAGAGAACGTCATTTGTTATCTGTTCCTCGTCCTCGGCAGGCTTATGAACTGTGAATACATCGGGAAAACGTGAAAGCGAAACAACGGTTACGTCATTTTCAACGCCGTAGGTATCGCTGATTTCTTTCATTGCGTTGATGTAACCCGATACAAGCTGATGATTTACAGTAACCTCCGAGGGTGCTTCATCGTTTGCGCCGATGGTAACAAACATATCAATTTTTCCTCTTGACACCCTTGAATTAACATAGCTTTTCAGCTTATCGTCAAGAAATCCGTAACCCCTTGGAGTGCGGCAGGAAAATTCAAAGTAACGGTGATTTACGCTTTTGACTTCAACGGTGATTTCTCTGCCGTTGATTTCAGCCTCGCACCGTCCGAATCCGGTCATTGACTTAATCATTTTTCAACTTCCTTTCAAAACTTCGTTTATTTCTTTTCATATAATAAAGTATTATACCACTATTATAATGTTTTGACAATGGAGTTATTACAAAACTGTAATAACTTTTTTTATTTACAGAATATAAAGGCTTGTGATATACTTATATGGATAGATTTACTTTATATAAAGGAATGAATTTTATGTCAGGACATAACAAATGGAGTACAATTAAACAGAAAAAGGGTAAAAACGATGCAGCAAGAGCAAAGGTTTTTACTAAAATCGGCAGAGAGCTTATTGTTGCAATCAAAGAAGGCGGCAGTGCTGACCCGAGTGTTAACTCAAAGCTTAAGGACTGTATTGCAAAGGCAAAGGCTGCAAACGTACCGAACGACAATATTGAACGTATTATCAAGAAGGCAGCCAACGACAACGATTCCACAAACTACGAGGCTGTTACATATGAGGGCTACGGTCCCAGCGGCGTTGCTGTAATTGTTGAGGCACTCACAGACAACCGTAACAGAACAGCAGGCGAAGTAAGACATTACTTCGATAAATTCGGCGGCAATATGGGCACACAGGGCTGTGAGATCGGAAGAGCGTCGTGTAGGGAAAGAGTGTAGATCTCGGTG
>CAMKNF010000034.1 GCA_946414115.1 uncultured Ruminococcus sp.
ATTAATTCGGGCACCAAGCTTTTGAATTATTTGAACCTATCCACTCGACCGCAATCCCTAATTCCGCATTCCGAATTCCGCATTAAATTATAGTTTATCAAAAAATATAACTATATAATTTTATACCGTAAGTCCGATATTGTCAATAAAATAACGGCTCAAAGTATTAAAACTCTGAGCCGAAAAATTATTTTGCATATTGATTGAATCTTGATAAGAACGCCTGCGTTCTCGGATTCTGCGGGTTGCCGATAACCTGCTCGGGAGTGCCCTCCTCTGCAATTACTCCGTCAGCCATAAAGATGATTTTGTCCGCTACGTCACGTGCAAATTCAATCTCGTGAGTAACAACAATCATCGTGCTGTCGGAGGATTTAAGTCCTCTGATTACGTTGAGCACCTCACCCGTAAGCTCGGGGTCAAGAGCCGAGGTAGGCTCGTCAAAGCAGAGTACGTCGGGATTCAGCGCAAGTGCCCTTGCAATTGCAACACGCTGCTGCTGACCTCCGCTTAAATTGCAGGGATAGGCGTCCTTCTTTTCGGAAAGACCTACCTTATCAAGCAGTGAAAGCGCATTTGTTTCGATAAGCTCCTGCGCTTCCTTATAGGTTTTTGCGCCCATAAATTCTCCGCTCTTTTTTATCTGCTCCTTTGCAAGCATCTTCGGAGCGAGTGTGATATTTTCAATCACCCTGTACTGTGGAAAAAGATTAAAAGACTGAAAAACAAGTCCGAAATGAAGTCTGTTTTTTCTGATTTCAGCGTCGCTTGTTTTTGCTTTATTGCCGCAGTCGAGCAGAACGCTGTCGTTTACCGTGATTTTTCCGCTTTGCGGTGTTTCGAGAAAGTTAAGACATCTCAAAAGCGTTGTCTTGCCCGAACCCGAAGAACCGATAATCGCAAGAACCTCGCCCTTTTCAAGCGAGAAGCTTATGTCCTTTAAAACCTGAGTTTTGCCAAAGCTTTTCTGTATATTTTCAACCTTTAAAAGCGACATATCCGTTCCTCCTTAACCCTTGTAGTAATCGAGCTTTTTCTCGATAAACGAGAAGAGAAGCGTCAGTATTCCGCAGAAAGCAAGGAAGAACACAGCCGAGTAGAACAGCGGCCAGATAAGACCTTCCATTGAAAAATCCTTTGCGTTCATCAGTATTTCGGGAATTGCAATTACGCTTGCAAGCGAGGTGTCCTTGACGAGAGTAATAATCTCGTTGCCAATTGGAGCTGTGATTCGCTTTACAACCTGCATAAGCACGACCTTGAAGAAAATCTGCGTTTTCTTCATTCCGAGCACCTGTCCTGCCTCGTACTGTCCCTTTGGAATCGACTCGATTCCGCCACGGTAAATTTCCGAAAAATACGCCGCATAGTTGATTACAAACGCAATCAGCGCCGCCTGCATTCTCGGAAAGTTAAAGCCGCCGTTTGATACAAGCGGTGGAATGTAGAACACCACAAAAAGCTGGAGCATAAGCGGAGTTCCTCTGATAACCCACACGAACGCCTTTGTAAGCCATTTAAGCGGCTTGAACTTTGACATTGAGCCCATAGAAACTATAAGTCCCAGCGGAAGGGCAAGCAGAAGTGTAATTGCAAATATAAAGCAGTTCTCACCAAAGCCCTTGAAGAGCTGTTGAGTGACATTGATAAATTCGTTCATTATCCCAAATCCGTTCCGTCGCTTACTTTGCTTTTACAAGAAGAAGGTCCTGAAGGTTGTACTTCTTTGCAATTTCCTCAAGCTTGCCGTCGTCTGCAACAGCCTGAATAGCGTCGTTGATTTTCTGTAAGGTTTCAGTGTCGCCCTTGCGAACAGCAATACCGTACTGTTCCTTTGCAAAGTCCTTGCCCTCAACAACCTTGAGGTCAGCGTAGTCTGTACCGTCTGCAATTGTGCCGATTGACATTACATAGTCGATGATTGCAATGTCAGCTGTGCCCGATTTAACCTCAAGAAGTGCCTTTGCCTGTGAGTCAACAGAAACGTAGTTAGCTTCCTTGAAGAACTCGTCGCCCTTTGCAACGTCCTCACCGGCTGACTTCTTCTCTGCAACAACCGTTGCACCCTTAACAGCCTCTGCTGTTGTGAACTTGTCGGCATTTTCAGCCTTTGTCACCATAACCTGCTTGTTCTCCATATAGGGAGTGGAGATGCCCATATTTTCCTGTCTTTCGTCTGTGATTGTAAGACCGTTCCAGATGCAGTCAATAGTCTTTGCATTAAGCTCAACTTCCTTTGAATCCCAGTCAATTTTCTGGAAGTTAGCCTTTACGCCGAGCTTTTCGCAAACGCTCTGTGCAAACTCTGTTTCAAAGCCTGTCAGCTCGCCGTTTTCGTCCTTGTAGTTCATCGGCTCAAAGTATGTAATACCGATAACAAGGTCACCCTTGTCTGCAATGTAGCTCCAGTCGCTCGTTGCGCTCTGTGAGCTTGAATTGTCCTTTGATGCTTCAGAGCTTGATGACTGTCCGCCGCAGCCTGTAAGAGCTGTAACAGCCATAAGTGCTGAAAGAATGAATGCAGTAAGTTTTTTCATTAAAATCTCCTCCAATAAAAAGAATAACACTATTATAACATTATCACGTTAGCAAAGTAAAGTGTTTTTTGTTACAAAATAAATAATATTACCGAAAAATATTGTAAATAGTCCTTGATAAATTATAATCCGATATGATAAAATATATATATTATTTGGAAATCTGTAGTTAATAATTTATTTAAAAAGAGGTATTTATATGAAAAAACTACTTTCTGTATTGCTTGCTTTGACAATGGTGTGCTCGTTTGCGGCCTGCTCGTCGTCAAACAGCAGTCAGACAACAGACACAACTTCAGCTTCGCAGTCAGAAACCTCCGCTGAATCTGTCAGCACCGAGGAAAACAAGGAAAAGCTCGAATGGGTTGATTACGCCGAATACAATCTTGAAGAGGATGTTCCTGCAAAGAACGTAATCCTTATGATTGGCGACGGAATGGGAAAGAATATTATCAAGGCGTCCGAGGTTGTTAAGGGTGATAAGCTTGTAATGAGCGGAATGAAGCATAGAACAGACGTTACTACATATTCACAGTCGGTAACAAGCGGCTATAAAGAGTTTACCGACAGCGCCGCTTCGGCAACTGCTATGAGTACTGGAGTTAAAACTCTCAACGGCTGTATCGGTGTCGACCCCGACGGAAACAAGCTTGAAACAATCTGTGAGTATGCACAGTCGCTTGATATGGAAACAGGACTTGTTGCAAGACAGGTTGTAAGCCACGCAACGCCTGCCGGAATGGTTGCTCACAACAGCTCAAGAGATAACTATCCCCAGATTCTGCGTGAAATGGTAAATGCAAATGTCAACGTAATGTTTGGCGGCGGCTCACAGTACTATACAAATCAGAAGGTTAAGCAGACAATCGAGGACAACAATTATAAGTACATCACCAAGGCTGATGAGCTTGACGCACTTAATGCTGACGACGACAAGGTGCTCGGAATGTTTGCTTATGACAATATGGGTGCTCCCGATATGGCTCCGTCACTTATGCGAATGACCTCAAAGGCTCTTGATATGCTCGACAACGACAACGGATTTTTCCTTATGGTCGAGGGAAGTAATATTGATACATACGAAAGCAAATGCGATATGGAAACAACTCTTGGTCAGATGCAGGACTTTGACAAGGCAGTTGATTTTGTTCTCAAGTGGGCAGAGGAGCACCCCGGAACGCTTGTAATTGTAACAGCTGATCACGAAACAGGCGGCGTAACGCTCCCGGACAATCCCACGCCAGAGGATATTAACGACGACTGTTTTACCTCCGACGGTGAGCATACCAACGCAAACGTATGGCTCTTTGCAAGCGGAGCACAATCAAAGGCGCTTTGTGAAAAAGACGTTATCGACAACACCGACATCGCAAAATATATGCGCAAGGTGCTTGCAGACTCACATAAATAATTATATTGCTTTTTCGGGCGGCAGTACTATTCTGTTGCCCGAATTTTGTTTTGTGTTACAGGGAGAAAAATGAAACTCAATTTTATAGACAGCGGAAAGGAATTTGACTTTGGAAAAACGTCGCAGGACTATGCAAAATACCGTGACATTTACCCGAAGAGTATGTATGACAAGCTGATTTCTTTCGGCATCGGAAGAGAAAACCAAAAAATCCTCGACCTCGGTAGCGGAACGGCTGTTCTGCCCATAAATTTATATCATACCGGTGCACATTTTACTTCAACCGACATTTCCGAAAATCAGATTGCATACGACAGAAAACAGATTCAATAATGATACGATTTATTCATACGACGTTACGCTGAATTTTACAAAGGATCAGTGGCTCGGAAGAGTGAAAAGCTGTCGTGGTGTTGGTGCAAGTCTTTCACCGCAAAAGCTGAAAGAGTTTGAGGAAGAATACAAGTCAATTCTTGCGAAATATCCCGATGATATTCTTAATTTAAAACATCAGATACATATTGAAATTTACCGCTCAATAAAACATAATAAGACAAAATCGGAATGATTGACGAAAGGAATTAATCAATCTGCTTCTCTGCAGTAAACAACCGGATTTGCTCGGTTATGGAAAGAGCCGCCTAAACTAAAAAGTGACTGTGCAAAAAAACACAGCCACTTTTCTTTTGGAATAATATATAGTTTTAATTTCCGAATTGTTCCGACACAAGATTAGCTACATAATCTCTGTCGTACATTCTGTTAGCGGTTAAATAAATATCGGGCGTCAGACCATGGTCAATGTCCATTAAGCTTCCGTTCTTAACTGATACGAGCTGATTGTTTGAGGAAATTTGCATAAGCGAGCCTGTTGCGGTAGCAACATATCCTATAACGCAGGCACCGCCGCCGCTTTGCTGTCCCAAAGCAAGAACATTTGCATCATTGTATTTAATGTTGCAGGGGAAGAGGTTGCCGCAGGAGAATGATAAATCTGATGTGATTAAGGCGATGTTTTTGCCGAGCGCTTTCATTGACTTATCGTTTTCATCAATTTTTCCGTCTAAATTCAGGTCGCATTCAACAACATTCTGATGAAGTGCGTTTGTAATCGGATTGAGAACGGATATGTTTGACGAACCTAATACGGCATAAATTGCATATGCACAGGCAATTGAGTTGCCGCCTGTATTGCACGAAAGGTCAATAACAACATTTTTTACATCGCTGTCCTCATTTTTAAGTTTTTCAAGTGAATAGCTGAACAGTTCAATCGTGTCGGTAAGATCCGGTTCTTTATTTTCATTGTAATATTCAGCCTTGGATTTTGCTGTAAAGCCATCAAAGGTAATAAATACGGTATCTCCACGGCGTTCATAAGGCTCAACCTCGCCGAGAATAGAGCTTCGTATTGCTGTTTTATCAGCAAATCTTTTGTACCTGTCCATATAAGTTTTGCTGTTTGCAGTCGGTTCATCCATTATGTTGTATTTTCCTCTGTCAAAATATGGGGAACTGCAAACATATGTGCTGTGAAAATCAGCAAAGCACGCAGTTGAAAGCTGTATATTTGCCTTATCTATTCTGTATACGTTTCCTGACAGATATTCCTTCTTTAAGCCCATTCTGTTTAGGTAACTGTCGAAATCCTTGATTTTATGAGTGTCTTTAAGACCGTAGCGCAAATCAAGATTAAGACAAAGCTCGTTGTAATTGAATTTTGTCATTTCTTCCGAAAGGGTTTCCTTAGGCTCAATGGAATAATACAGCTGAGTAAGTTCATTTGATGTATCTAATATTATTCCTTGATTAAAAAAGAATAAATGTTCATCAATTGAAACTAACACATATTCTGTTTGCGAAATGAAAATATCATTAAATGTTGACAGGGGGATAAAGAGCTTTCCTTTATCCTTAAGCATAGGTATTGAATAGTCCTCAAGACTGATTCTTATCGGATCACCGCTGTAATAGTGGTCGTAAGGACTTCTTAAAAACATAACAGACTCGTCGGCGGTTGATTTACTTTCGTTATTTTCAATCAAATCCATAGGCAGACCGTCTTTTTTGGTGATAAAAAGGTCATAATCGCTGAATTCTATGTATTTTTCGGAATAATTAAATTCAGCCGTTAAGTCGTTGCCAATTGTGCATATAACAATGTTTCCGTTGTCTGAAGCTTCAACATTAAAGTCAGACTTTTCAAGAAAATCTCTGAAAAAGCTTAAACAGTTATTTACTTCGATAAACGGAATATCATTGTGCTTTGTAGAATAATAAACCTTTTGGTTTTCTTCCAAAATGCCTTCCATAACAGCAGGCATATATAACTTTGTGGTTTTCTCAACAATGATGCCGTCCTCACCTTCGTCAACCGGCTGTCCGATTGATGATTCAGCAGTATATCCCGAAAGATATTTCTGAATCTGTGTAACGGAATTGATATTGATTTCGGTGTTGTCCACATTTGCGGCAACCTCTTGTCTTATGCCGAAGTCGGCACTTTCTGCAAGATACTTCTGAATTTCAGTTGCGTCTGCAACGGATACCGCTCCGTCAAGATTAGCGTCGCCCAGAATCAGCGGAGTTTCTTCAGCCGCAGAAACAGTCAGAGCGCTTATCGTAGAAGTTAATAATGCGGCAGATAAAAATACTGCGCATATTTTTTTGACTGATAGCATTTTCATTGGAATTCCTCACTTTCCAAAATTTGATTACATAATAACATAAGTATTGTCAAAAATCAACATTAATTTAGCAATTAAACAGATAAATATATTCATTTTTAAAAAAATATGCATAGAAAAAACCACCCGATTTACGGGTGGCCACTATCAGTCGATTTCAACCATAATCTTTTCATCACTGCGGATTGCCGCACTGCGGGCAATTGTGCGGATAGCCTTGGCAATTCTGCCCTGCTTGCCGATGATTCTGCCCATATCGCTCTCTGCAACGTGAATGTGATAAACGGTTGTGCCGTCCTCTGTCGGTGCGTCAGCTTCAACGTTTACCGAATCGGGGTCGTCAACAAGACCTTTTGCGATTATAGCAAGTAATTCCTGCATAATATAAGTCCTTTCCTGCTTCGCAATTATTCAATTACGCCGTTCTTCTTAAGAAGTGCCTTTACTGTGTCTGTGGGCTGTGCGCCGTTAGCAATCCACTTCTTAACAGCCTCCTGATCTACCTTGAACTCGCTGGGGTTCTTGAGAATGTCGTATGTGCCGATTTCCTCAATGAAACGTCCGTTTCTGGGGTATCTGGAGTCTGCAACTACTACTCTGTAGAAAGGAGCCTTCTTTGAGCCCATTCTTCTGAGTCTGATTTTTACTGCCATGATTTTCACCTCTATAAAATTAATTAAAATATATATTCACCAAATGATTGGATGAATGACTTGTTCTGCCGTTTTTATTGCATAGGCGGCATACCGCCCATAGGCATTCCGCCGAGACCGGGGAGCATTTTTCTCTTTTTCTTCTTGCCGTTTTTGCCCTTTGACTTAATCTGCTTCATCATCTTCTGCATCTGCTCAAGCTGTTTGATAAGGCGGTTGACTTCTTCAACCGATCTGCCCGAGCCTGCCGCAATTCTGCGCTTTCTTGACGGATTAAGAACGGAAGGATTTGTTCTTTCTTCCTCTGTCATTGAGAGGATAATAGCCTGAACCCAGTCAATCTGTCTGTCGTCAATGTCAACGTCCTCAAGCTGTTTGCCGAGTCCGGGGATTTTTGCAAGAATACCCTTAATCGGTCCCATTTTCTTGACCTGCTCAAACTGCTCGTTTAAGTCGTTGAAGTCGAACTTGTTGGACATCATTTTCTGCGCCATCTGCTCGGCTTTTTTCTGGTCAATCTTGCTCTGTGCGTCCTCAATAAGGGTGAGCACGTCGCCCATTCCGAGAATACGGCTTGCCATACGGTCGGGGTGGAAAACCTCAATATCCTCAAGCTTTTCGCCCGTGCCTGCAAACTTAATCGGCTTGCCTGTAACTGCCTTTACAGAAAGAGCCGCACCGCCTCTTGTGTCGCCGTCAAGCTTTGTGAGAATTACGCCTGAAATTTCGAGCAGCTCGTTAAAGCTCTTTGCAACGTTTACAGCGTCCTGACCTGTCATAGAGTCGATTACAAGCAGAATTTCGTCTGGGTTAACCTCAGCCTTGACCTCTTTAAGCTCGTTCATAAGCGCTTCGTCAATGTGAAGTCGTCCTGCGGTGTCGAGGATTACAACGTCGTTGCCGTAGTCCTTTGCCTGTCTGATTGCGGCTTTTGCAATCTTGACGGGATTTTCTGTTCCCATTTCAAATACGGGAACGCCTGCCTTTGATCCGACAACCTTTAACTGGTCAATAGCGGCGGGACGGTAAATGTCGCAGGCAACAAGCAGCGGTCTGCGGTTCTGTGCCTTAAGCATTTTTGCAAGTTTAGCCGCATGCGTTGTTTTACCCGAGCCCTGCAAGCCGCAGAGCATAATTACTGTCGGGGGCTTTGATGCAAATTCAATTCTTGCACCCTCGCCGCCCATCAGGCTCGTAAGCTCCTCGTCAACTATTTTAATTACCATCTGCGCAGGGGTAAGACTTTCCATAACGTCCTGACCTACCGCACGCTCGGTAACCTTGTTTGTGAAATCCTTGGCAACCTTGTAGTTTACGTCGGCTTCAAGCAGTGCGAGCCTTACCTCTCGCATAGCCTCCTTAACGTCACTCTCGGAAAGCTTGCCCTTGTTTCTCAATTTTTTGAATGCGTTGCTTAACTTGTCTGCAAGTCCTTCAAATGCCATAAAATTTCCTCATTATTCTTTAAGTGCGTCCGCCGTGCTTTTAATTTTGTCGGCAAGCGCTTTGATTTTGTCGTCGTGTGAATTTTCAAAGATTTCCCGAGCAGTGGCTGAAATATCTTCAAGCCCTTTTTCAAGCTCACAGAATCTTTTGTAAAGACCGAGCTTTTTTTCAAAATCATAAAGCTGTTGTTCGCAGCGCTTGATGCTGTCACGCACACCCTGCCTTGTGATTCCTGTTTGGTCGGCAATTTCGGCAAGTGACAAATCGTCGTTGTAGTAAAGGTCAATTGCCTGTCTGCCCGACGGTTTCAGAAGCTCGCCGTAAAAGTCAAACAGCAGTGAAACCTCAATGTTCTTTTCCATTTTTCCAGCTCCCTGCCGTATAAAAACAAAATAATATGTAAAGTAAATTTCTTTACACCAACGAGATTATAATACATACAGTCAGTTTTGTCAAGAAAATTCTGAAAAATTTAATTTTTAGTTTTCATATTATATATGTATATTCACTGCGTAGAATAATTTTGAACAAAAACAAAGCTGTGTATATGATGATTATGTTGTGTATTTTTTAATTGAATATGAAGAACTAACAATAAATATTACAAACAAGACATTTTTATGACTTGCGTTTTCGTCACATTTTACAAAATTTAAAATTTTAGTAAAAAAAACTATTTTTTGTGAGTTTTTCTTTTAAATTTGTGGTATAATTGTTTTGTTAAATTTGTAGAAACAGGAGTTTTGCCTTACGGAACAAATTCTGAATATTGATAGAATGGAAAGCGCAGTTGCCCTTTTTGGCAGTTTTGACGAGAATATCAAACTTATCGAAAAGGAATTCGGCGTTCGTATAACCTGCCGTGACAGCGAGCTTAAAATTGACGGCGAGGCTGAAAGCGTTTCAAAAGCAGGCAGAGTGATTGAGAGCCTTCTGCGGCTGATAAACCGAGGTGAATCGCTTTCGGAGCAGAACATTCGCTACTGCATTTCGCTTGTAAACGAGGACAGCGAGGAAAAAATCGAACAGCTTGCAGGCGACTGCATCTGCATAACCTCAAAGGGCAAGCCGATTAAGCCGAAAACAATCGGTCAGAAACGTTACTGCAATATGATAGCCGACAACACAATCACAATCGGCGTAGGACCTGCCGGAACAGGTAAGACTTACCTTGCAGTTGCAATGGCGGTTACTGCGTTTCGCAGTAAGCAGATTAACCGTATAATTTTAACACGTCCTGCCGTTGAAGCAGGCGAAAAGCTCGGCTTTCTTCCCGGTGATTTGCAAAGCAAGGTTGACCCGTATCTTCGCCCGTTGTACGATGCGCTTTTTGATATGCTCGGAGCAGAAACGTATCAGAAATACGTTGAGCGTGGCAATATTGAGGTTGCTCCGCTTGCATATATGCGAGGCAGAACGCTTGATGACAGCTTTATTATCCTTGACGAAGCACAGAACACTACAAGTGAGCAGATGAAGATGTTTCTAACACGTCTTGGCTTTAACTCTAAAATGGTAATCACGGGCGATATTACGCAGATTGACCTGCCGAGAGGAGCCAAAAGCGGACTTAAGGACTGCATTAAAATCCTGAAAAATATTGAGGGAATAGGAAGCTGTACCTTTGACGAGCGTGACGTTGTGCGCCACAGACTTGTTCAGGATATTATCAAGGCTTACGCAAAATACGAAAACACAAGAACATAACACAATCGGGTATCGGGTTATGTTTGAATGAATATGTTGAAAGGAATGATTAATAATGGCAGACAACAAAATCAGAGTAGTGATAACGAACAAACAGAAGACAGTGAAAATTCCTACGGGAATCAGAATGCTTGTGCGTCGTTGCTGTAATGCAGTGCTTCAGCTTGAAAAGTTTGAAGGTCCTGCTGAAATCAGCGTTACCTTTACCGACAACAAGGGCATAAGGGAGCTTAACAAGCAGTACCGCAACAAGGACATTGAAACAGACGTGCTTTCATTCCCGATGGGAGAAAACGGCGTTTATGATACCGATATGGAAACAGGCGCAAAGATTCTCGGCGACGTTGTAATTTCAATGGAAAAAGCAAGAGATCAGGCTGAACTTTTCGGTCATTCGCTCCAGAGAGAGGTCGGCTATCTCACAGCCCACAGCGTTCTGCACCTTCTCGGCTATGACCATATGGAGAACCTTGAAAAGGTAAGAATGAGAGAAAAGGAAGAGCTTATTATGGAACAGCTCGGACTTCCCGCATCATCAAGCTACATAGTTGATGACGCCTTGATTTGATATGAAAAAGCAGATTTTAAGCTTTAAATGTGCCTTTCGGGGCATATGGTACACGGTTAAAAGCGAGAGCCATATGAGATTTCATATGGTGGCAGGCTTTTACGTCCTGATGTTTTCGCTTTTCTACAATTTTTCGGCGGCGCAGATGGCTTTGCTGATTATTCTGATAGCCCTTATTATGTTCGCCGAAATTGTAAACACCTGTATTGAGGAGCTTTGCAATCTGATTGCTGACAGATACGAACCGCTTATACGAATTGCCAAGGATACTGCGGCAGGGGCGGTACTTGTTCTGTCAATTGCGGCGGCAATCACAGCCGTAATATTCTTCCTTGATTTTGACGTGTTGTACGGGATTTTTCTGTTCTTTTGCGCTAATCCCGTTTTACTTGTCCTGCTTGTAATTTCAGCCGTTTTTTCGGTTGTCTTTATAGTTCTCGGTCCTGTCGGAATTAAGGAAAAGCTTTTACGCTTAAAAATAAAAATGTAATTAAAAGGGGCATACTGTATCCGGTTTGCCCCAAATTTTTGTATAAGAGGTAATTGATGAATACTAATGATAAATCAGCTTTTGTTGCAATAGTCGGCAGACCGAACGTAGGCAAAAGCTCAATACTCAACAGACTTCTCGGTCAGAAAATCGCAATAGTTTCAAGCAAGCCGCAGACCACACGTAACAGAATTACAGGTGTACTCACCGACGGAGAATATCAGCTTGTTTTCTTCGATACCCCCGGTATGCATAAGCCGAAAAACTCACTCGGCAAGTATATGGTGCGCTCCGTTAATGAATCAGTCGGCGGCGTTGACTGCTGTATGCTCGTTGTCGAGGCAGGCAAGGAGCCGACAAATACCGAGCTTGCGCTCATTGAGAAATTCAAGTCGCTTGAAATGCCTGCAATCCTTGCAATCAACAAAATTGATATGCTCAAGGAAAAGGACGCATTGATGAAGCAGATTCTTGACTACACAAAGCTTTACAATTTTGAGGCAGTCGTACCTGTCAGCGCACAGGACGGAAGCGGAATGGACGAGCTTTTAGACGAGCTTAAAAAGCAGTCGGTTGATGGCGGACATTACTTTGATGACGACACGCTCACAGACCAGCCCGAAAGAGTAATTGTAGCCGAAATTATCCGTGAAAAGATTTTAAGGCTCTGCGACAAGGAAATCCCTCACGGCACAGCCGTTGTAATCGAAAAGATGAAAACAAGGGACAACGGAATTTTAGATATTGACGCTACGATTTTCTGCGAACGTGACACGCACAAGAGAATCATAATCGGAAAGAACGGCACAATCCTCAAGAAAATCAGCACATTTGCCCGTCAGGACATAGAAAACTTTTTTGACTGCAAGGTGTTTTTGCAGACATGGGTTAAGGTCAAAGAGGACTGGCGCAACCGTGCGCAGATTTTGCAGAATTTCGGTTTTGACGAAAAGAATTTTGATTGATGATATGGTAATATTTTTAAATACACTCCGACGGGAAAAGAAGAAGTCATAAAAGACGGAATGACAATTGCTTATTACAGCAAGCGAGTTTAGAATTATGTAAAGTTATAGACTTCTTCCAATGTAGGGAACGGTCTTGACCGTTCCGCAGGAGTTGATGAACAATGGATTTACCGAGAAGAAAATCTCAGCGATTAAAATCCTTTGACTATGCAACAGAAAAATATTATTTTGTTACTATCTGTACAATGGATAAACAGAATTTATTGGGCAAGATAATAAATCAGAATGATACCGTAAAAATGGATTATTCATTTGCAGGGAGTATTGCTTTAAAACATTTGAAAAATATTGAAAACCATTTTGATGAAATAAAAATTGACAAATATGTAATTATGCCCAACCATATACACATAATTATTGCCATTGGTTGTAACGGAAATTCGGAACGGTCAAGACCGTTCCCTACACTTTCAACGGTGATAGGTTTGTATAAGTCGGGCGTTTCTCGTGAGGTTGGCTCAAAAATCTGGCAAAAATCCTTTCACGACCATATTATCCGCAATAAAAATGATTATCTGAAAATTTGGGAATACATAGAAAACAATCCTCTCAAATGGGATTTGGATTGTTACTATAATTGAGGTGAAACTATGTGCTTTATCTGCGAACGAATTGAAATGATAAAAAACGGGACTAATCCGTATTTTGTCAAGGAGCTTGAAACGGGTTACGTTGTAATCGGCGACCACCAGTATTTCAAGGGCTATACGCTTTTCCTATGCAAACAGCATAAAACCGAGCTTCATTTTCTTGATGAACCGTTCAGAACAAAATTTTTAACCGAAATGTCCGACGTTGCAAAAGCCGTTTACAACGCTTTCGGTGCAGAGAAAATGAATTACGAATGTCTCGGTAACGGAGAAACTCATCTTCACTGGCATTTATTTCCGAGAAAGTCGGGCGATATGCCGATAAAAGGTCCTGTATGGTGGCTTCCAAAGGATGAAATGTACGACGATAAAAACCGCCCTTCAAAAGAAGAGCTTGAAGAAATGAAAGCAAAATTACTTGCAGAATTAAATAAACTGTAATTCAATTCTAAAAAATCCAAAATCTGCTTTATATAAATTTACACTATCCGAAAACAATAATTTCGGAGGTGTTTTAAATGGACGACTGGTATATGTGGCAGGCGTTTTTTACAACGGGAAGCGTTGTTGATTATCTTCGCTACAAGAGTATTCAGAACGCAAAGGATACCGGTGCTGACACTGTTTTAAGGGAGGAAACCGATGAAATTCCGGACGGAAGGACTTATTATCAAGGAACAGAATATCGGTGAGCAGGATAAGCTCGTTTTTGCCCTTACCAAATCCAACGGCGTAATAAAGGCGTTTGTCAGAGGTGCAAAAAATATCAAAAATCAGAAATGCGCCTCAACTTCGCTGCTTTCATATTCCCGACTCACAATCTACAAGGGTAAAAAGAGCAGCCAGGCGATCACTCGTTTGAAATAACC
>CAMKNF010000035.1 GCA_946414115.1 uncultured Ruminococcus sp.
CGGCGACCACCGAGATCTACACTCTTACCCTACACGACGCTCTTCCGATCTAGGGCAGAATGGTCATTGATGACCGTGATGAGGTCGTTTTGAGCGGTATCGGCAACGGACCTATTGACGCATTCTTCAACGCAATCAAGGCAGTCGGTCTTGATAAGTACGAATTCATTTCCTACAGCCAGCACGCAATTTCGCAGGGCTCGGACTCAAAGGCTGTTTCATATATTGAGCTTAAAAAGCCCGACGGAAAGAATATTTTCGGCATCGGCATTGACTCAAACGTAAACGTAGCGTCCGTTCTCGGCGTTCTGAACGCAATAAACAGAGCAGAAGCGTAAATTTAATTCGGAATTTAATGAATATACAGAAGTCGGCTGTAACTCAGGCGACTTCAAACTGTCAAAAAAACTCGGAATCCTGATTAATCGGATTCCGAGTTTTTTATTTTATTTATTAATTACATTTAAAAGCCTACGCTTGAAATCTCTTGATGTTATCATTATTCTGTATTCTACACCGTCAGCGACAATTACAAAGAACATTCCTTGAACAGAAACAGAATTAATTTCTTCTTTATTTAATTCAAAACGAACTTTGTGAGTAAAACTATCGTTTACCACTGCCGTTCCTTTTATTCCATTGTCAAAAATTTCAAAGCCTGTATTTTTGTTTAAAAAACAATGATACAAAGCAAGGGACGTGCCAACTATGATTAAGATTGATATTATTGTCAAGAATAAAGAGTAGACAGAATAATCGGCTGATAGAAGTTCCGCTATATTACCCGACATTACCTTTGTTACTACCGAACTAAAAATAAATAATTCCGCAACAAAGCAAATAATCAACAAAATCGCATTAAGCCATACTGCTACAGAATAAATACCTCCTGCATACTTATAGTTAAGAATACTTTTCTTATCAGAATTAAATTCTTTTACGGCTTTTATATCACTTCTGATAATATTATTGCTTGTCATATATCTTTCAATCATATCAGCAAGGTCAATATATAACATACAGTTTACAAGTAATGGGAGATAGCAAAATACAAGCACGATGCCGCATACCAAACCAAATAAAATAGTCCATAATCTCCAAACTGTTGTAACAGCACTTATGCATACAATTGATAAAACTAGTAAAGATATTGCAGAAATTACGGAAATAACGATAGTAAATGCACCATACATACGCAGAAAATGAGGTTTTTGACTTTTCAATTCGCTGTTATCTCCTGTTTCAAACAGCGAAAGCAAACCTGAAAAAGCCTTGTATCTTAAATTATATGTAATATACATTTGTAAAACACAAAAAGCCAAAATCAGAATTGAACTAAATGTAAATATAATATTTGTTTTTAATACTACGGAAACAATTAAACCTGCAATTGATGAGAGTGCCATAAATATGCAACAAACTATAAATACAACAAACCCATAGCTTTTATAAAACTTTGGCGAAAATACAAATGCTTTTATTCTGAAAGAACCTGTCGCACCTCTTTTATCGTGCTCTATCATATCCGAAAACGAGTAAATTGAAGAAAATTCAACGTACATAAAGAAAAATGATATTAATGAACATATCAGAGAAAGAAATGATACCATATTAAACGAGCGGATAACAAAAACTAATGATGCAACAACAGAAACTCCTGAAATCAACAACAAACATATAGAATAAACCTTATAGATAATTGATTTTTTAGACAAAGAAACTCCTCCTTAAAACATTATTTAATTAATCGTGAATCAAAGGCAATTCTGCATAATTACACTATACAAACCTCTTGAAATATCTTCCGTAATAAGTACCACTCTCCTCAAAATTATCATAACAGAATCAGCAAAATCAGACCGCAACTATATGCAATAGTATTCTGTCTTCTTTGACGCATCATATTCTTACAGATAATATTGCACCTATATAGGTGCAATATTATATTAACACTTAGCTAAAATAATGTCAAGAACTTTTTGCTCTTATTTAAGAACAATCGGAGGCTAAGTATGAATAATAAGTATGAAAAGAAAATCGGAAAAAATATTAAAAAATTAAGAGAAGAAAAATGCATGACGCAGGAACAGCTTTCCGCTAAACTACAGCTACTCGGGTGCGACATAACAAGAAGTGCACTTGCAAAAATTGAAGTCGGACAAAGGCACCTGTATATTGACGAAGTGAAGCTTATCAAGGAAATACTTGACATTTCTTTTGATGATCTTATAATTTAGCGTTGCAAAAAAGAGGGTATACAACTTCTGCTGTATACCCTCGAAAATTCATTTTGTTTTAGAGATAATTATTTCATACTGTTTTCGTATGACTCAATCATCTTTTTAACCATCTGTCCGCCTACGGAGCCTGCTTCTCTTGCAGAAATGTCGCCGTTATAGCCCTGCTTGAGGTTCACGCCTACTTCGTTTGCGCATTCCATCTTGAAACGTTCCATTGCTTCCTTTGCCTGCGGTACGTTAAGCTGATTCTTATTACTTGACATAGTTTGTTTTCTCCTTTTTCAAAACTTCTAAATTTATCTTTATATTTCAAGCGGCTGTTTGACTTCTCAATTTATCGCCGCAATAGTATTGTTTGTTTCATTTTTTAAAATATTATTTGTAATTTTTTCAAGTTTTGAAAAAGAATTTACGGTCTAAATCTCGCAAGAAAGTAAGCAAGATAATAAGCAAGTTATTTTATGTATGAGCCGCCGAATTTTCACTCGGCGGTCTTTTCATTTCCTTATACGGCTGCTGTATGATGCGATTATCTATATTCTTTTATGACTCGCATAAATGCTTCTCCGTATTTCTCAAGCTTTATGCTGGTTACACCTTTTACTCTCAAAAATTCTTTAGGCGTGGTCGGCATAACCTTGCACATATCCGCAAGTGTTGCATCAGAAAAAATAAGATATCCGGGTATTCCCTTCTTCATAGCAAAATATGTTCTTACCACCTTTAGTGCATCAAATAATTCACTGTTAGTTTCATCAATATTGACTCTTTCGATATGAGATTTGAACTTTCTTGTTTTCTTAATATTAACTTTCGCTTTACCTTTTAGTACGGGATAGCTCATTTCTGATACCCGTAATATTGGCTTGCCTGCGCCTACAGATATGATATATCCCTGCTCTTCCAGCTTTTCGATTATGTACTTTATTTCTGTGGGCTTTGAGTCCTTCATTATTCCGAAGGTTGACTGCTTGTCAAGCTCAAAATATTTTATTCTTTCATTTGTCTTTCCTCGGAGAACATCGACTATCATTGTTGCGCCGAATTTTTGTCCTGTTCTGATTATGCAGGAAAGGATTTTCTGCGCTTCAATCGTAACATCTACTGTTTCAAATTTTGTCAGACAATTCGAGCATCTCCCGCAGTTTTCCTCTGCTTCATCTCCGAAATATCTGAGCATATAATTGCGCAGACAGTCGCTTGTCCTGCAATAGAAAATCATATGCTTTAAGCGTTCTTCCTCTCTCTGCCTGAACATCTCGTTCTGCTCGGGTGTAAGCTGTGGATTCGGCTCGGTATTTTCGATAAAATATCGACAGGTCTGCACATCTCCTGCTCCATAAAGCAGAATACAATCCGCCTCCTGACCGTCACGTCCTGCTCTGCCTGCCTCCTGATAATAGCTTTCGATATTTTTCGGCATATTATAGTGGATGACATAGGAAACATTTGATTTATCTATTCCCATTCCGAACGCATTTGTTGCGACCATAATCAGCTTGCGGTCATAGACAAAATCGTCTTGATTCTTAACACGCTCCTCGTCGCTCAAGCCTGCATGATAGCGTGTTGCGGAAAAGCCTTTTTCAATAAGAAAATCGCAAACGCTTTCCACCTTTTTGCGTGTTGAGCAATAGATAATTCCCGACTTTCCCTTGCGTTCTCTTAACAGCTCAACAAGCTTATCGTCCTTTTTCGCAGGTCTTAATACAGAGAAAAACAGATTCGGTCTGTCAAAGCCCGTTGTCACTACGGTAGGATTTTCAAGCTGTAAAATATTAATAATGTCATTTTTAACTTCGTCCGTAGCGGTTGCCGTAAAAGCTCCGATTATCGGGCGAGTCGGGAGAACGGAAATAAATTTATTGATATTAAGATAGCTTGGGCGGAAATCCTGTCCCCACTGCGAAACACAGTGCGACTCGTCAACGGCTACCATTGAAATTTTTATTCTTCTGCATAGATTAATGAAACTGACTGAGTCCAACCTTTCGGGTGCGACATAAATTATTTTATAAATTCCAAAAGCCGCATTTTTCAACACTTTGTCATATTGTGTATCGGTTAAAGAACTGTTGATATAAGCCGCCTTCACACCCTGCTGAACAAGAGCATTTACCTGGTCCTTCATCAAGGAGATCAGCGGAGAAACAACAATCGTAATGCCATTTAGCATAATTGCAGGAACCTGATAGCATATCGATTTGCCTGCGCCCGTAGGCATTATGCCGAGAGCGTCCCTGCCCGACAGCAGGCAATCAACCATTTCTTCCTGACCTTTTCGGAATGAGGAATAACCGAAGTATTTGCTTAAAACATCAAATTTATCCATAACTCTGCCCCTGATTTTTCTATACTTTTATTATAGATATTTTGAGTGAGTTTTCAAGATAAACAACGCTGTTTATCATAATTTAGCATAAAATAAGGTCGGGTATTCAAACCGAATTACCCGACCTTTGATTTACAAATCCTCATCTATTGTAACATTCGTTTTTCGTTGTGTTTTTATCTTAATAAATGAGTCCAGCCCAATTGACGAAAAATCTTACAAAATAATAAGTCATTCTCTTTTCCTCCTTTCGATTGTTCATCTGTTGTGTCTTTATCTTATCATATCGACTGTGACAAGATACGGACAAAATCAGGGAAATTATAAATTTTTTACAAAAATTCTTTGAAAATATAAAATATATAATTGCCAAGCAATCTTACTCTCTTGCTTGGCAAATCATAATTACTCAAATCTATATTTTATTTTTTAGTCACATATTTTTGCTTGCTACTTGTAGGTTTATCAGGTATTGTCATCTCCAGACAACCGTTATCAATGAGTGGTTTTAAATATCTCTTACCAAACTCTTTTGCACTTTTTAATTGAAAATACTCTGCAATCTCTTTTTTACTTTTCGGGTCAGCGCAAAATTCAAGTATTTTTTTTAAGACTGCCTCTTTCACTTTATCTTGGGTGGCAACTTGGGTGCTGACTTGGGTGGTGTCTTGGGTGGTGCTTGGTCCCACCATACTCGTTGTTGCAGAAGTCAGCGGAATTATTGTCTTAAATACATCACCCTCGATAAATTCAGGAACTCCGCCTGAATACAGCTTTGTATATTTATAGGTATTTCTCATACCCGATCCGAGCTCATCGGCAAGTGACACCTCTCTGAACACCTTTGCGATAGGAGGATTCTTAGAAAACGGTTCAAATCTGTCGAGCTTCAACTCACCATGACCGTGAGACAGATTTCCGTTTTCCGTGTACATCCTGTCTTTCTCAATAACAAATTTTGCTACATAACCTGTGGAATAATCACGATGCGCAAGGCTGTTTGAGAAAATTTCTCTTAAAATTGCATCTCTTGCACTTACAGCTTGTACTCCCTCAAGAATAAACGGATCATTCAGATGCTTTTTGCCAAATTCCATAAGCCTGTCAAATGTATCAAATAAATTCGTAATAATAACGTCACGGTCATCATATCTGTCTGTATTTTGGGTTCTGAAAATTGCATCTGTTTTGTGTTGCGGCAAAGCCGCCATTATAGTTTCATCCTTACCAAAAAGAAGTATCGCAGCAAGCGTCAGTCCGTCAACTCCTTTTTCGCTGTCTTTGAGAATCAAGCCGGAGCTGCGCAGTATTTCTTCATCAGTCATAGTAAGCCACGGATGATTTTTATTTCTCAGTCTTGACAATCTTCTTGCTCTGTCAATTATATCGGAACGCAGATCATCCATTGTAAAGCAAGTGAAAACTTTATTTACAAAATATGTTCCCTGCTTTTTTGAATACAGCTTAAATACCAAATCTCCTGAATTGGTTATGTCTATATCGGAATCGTTGTTTCTGTCAAAAATCCTGCCGCCGCAACGACAAACTTGCGTACTTTCGGGAACAAAAATATAAATAATCAGTTTATCATCATATTCAATATTTTCAATCGTCAGGTAAAGCGGAGGATACATTTTATTCGGATTATTGATTGATGTAACAAAATCGCTCCTAATTCTCTCTGCACGGTTTCTGTCCACTCCGATAACCGTACCGTCATCTTTAACACCGAGCAGAATGTGACCTCCCTCACGGTTCGAAAACGCACAAACCGTTTCATAAACATCTTTAGTAATATCGGTTGTGGATTTCTTAAACTCAATATTCATCCCTTCGCCCTGTGATATTATATTTTTAATTTCTTCATATGTCATTACAAGCTCTCCAATAATCTGACGGTTTATATTTTTATTATATTCGCAATCAAAAATAATATCAAGCGATTAAAGATAAATCACACCAAAGTTTTTAATATCGTTTTCTTCACTGGTTACCATATCATTTAAGGTTAAGTAATATATTTGCAAAACCACATTGTTTTTTTCGGATTTCGCAGGTGTATCATCATATAATTATTATTGGTGTCAGATTTTATAAAAATATCCCCGAAAGGCTGAGGGTAATTTCTGCCTTTCGGGGAGTGGTGTTTATTATTCTATTAAGCCTTAAAAATGCGATAAATAAGCCGTTTTTAATAGGTTACTCTTACCTGATACGTAACCTCCTGACGGTGTCCCTCTACATTGCGGTTATTGCGTATGTAAGACTTATTTCGTACGGGTAACATCTTTTTAACCATCTGTCCGCCTACGGAGCCTGCTTCTCTTGCAGAAATGTCGCCGTTATAGCCCTGCTTGAGGTTCACGCCTACTTCGTTTGCGCATTCCATCTTGAAACGTTCCATTGCTTCCTTTGCCTGCGGTACGTTAAGCTGATTCTTATTACTTGACATAGTTTGTTTTCTCCTTTTTCAAAACTTCTAAATTTATCTTTATATTTCAAGCGGCTGTTTGACTTCTCAATTTATCGCCGCAATAGTATTGTTTGTTTCATTTTTTAAAATATTATTTGTAATTTTTTCAAGTTTTGAAAAAGATTTTGAATCAGGGCAAACGCAGAATTAGTTTTTGGAAATGTTTTTAAAATGAAATTCATTATGCATATTGCTATAATAAAGAAAGACGTTACAAAATGCTCTATTTATATTGAGAATAAGGTCGGGTATCCGTTGTGAATTACCCGACCTTTGTTCAATCAGATATTAAATTTCAGACAGGCATTTACCTGCATTTCCCGTGTCCGAGAATCCGCCGACAAGGTATTTCTGAATAAGCGTAGCGTCTGCTATTGACACTGTTCCGTCACCGTTTACATCGGCAAGCTTTCTTGCTGTTTCATCCTCGGGCGTTGCAAGTCCTACGCAGAATTTTTGAATAAGCGTTGCGTCTGTTACTGTAATCTTTCCGTCCATATTGGCATCGCCTATCATATATTCGGATTCCTGCGGAATAATTGTAACAACATTGCTGAATATTACTGCTGTTCCATTGTCAAGAATGCTGACATAATCAGGATTTAAGTCAATTGCTTCTCCGTTTACGCTGAGTGCGTTGTTCCCTCCAATGCGGTAGCCTGCGCTGTATCCTTCATCGGTCAGCTTGATATACAGACCATATTGATATTCTGTATTTGCCTTGAAGGAAGAAATCAATCCGTCGCACCAGCCTCGCTCAACATAAGCGCTGTTCCAATAATCGGAGCTTGAAATAAATTCGCCGTCTGCACCTAACCAACTTTCATAGTCGATGACATACGGAGCGCCGCTGGGTACTGTACCTGTAAATACAGGCTTGTCGCCTGCCTTAAAGCTAACGGTTGCGTTATTGATAACCACCTCTGTAATTTCTCTGACAGGTACTTCATCTGTAATTATGTCCGCATACTCAGGCATAAAAGTTTCTTTGAACAGGTTTAGCATTGACGGCTGAACAAGAATATAAAGGTCAGGATGACATTCGTTAAATACACTGCCTGATACAGAGAAATAATCCTCGTTCTCGTCATAGTCTGTTATCTCAAAGACCACCTCACGAAGCTTTGAGCATTGGTAAAACGCCATATATCCGATATATTCCGTCTGAGACGGAATTGTAACCGCTTCAAGTGAAGAACAGCCAAAAAATGCATAAGATCCAATACTTTCTACCGAAGACATTTCAATCGTTTTTAGTGAGGTGCATTTCTCAAATGCACTGGAACCAATTGTTTTTACCATTGGCATTTCAATCGTTTTGAGCGAGGTACAGGCATTAAAAGCACCTTCAAAAATGCGCGTTACTCCCGGCATTTCAATAGCTTCAAGTGAAGAACAATTTTCAAACGCATAGTCGTAAATATCCTTTACAGTTTCCGGTAGTACAACGCTTTTCAAATTTTCGCATTCACTGAATATATATGCAGGAACCGTTGTAAGATTACCACCGACAAAAGCTGATTTCACCTTTGCTTTACATTCGTTATTAGTTGAATTACAAAGGCTTTTCCAACCCTTAACGCCAATATCGGATACAATTGTCAGTTCTCCTGTTTCTTCATCAAGACGGAACCCGTTTAGTTCAAGCTCCTTATCGCTTTCTTCTGCCCACTTTGCATAAAGCTGAATATTATAACCGCTTGTGTTATTCATCCAGTCATAATTGCTTGTATCCTCAATTAAGCTGTCATAAAGAGCAGCCGGCTTATAGCACCAGCCTAAAAAGGTGTATCCCTCACGCTCGGGAACATAATCGCCGATATCGAAAAAGCTATCACTTTTAGTATCAAGCTCATATATTGCAGATTCCTTGCCGTCTATCTTTCCACCGTTTGGATTGAAAGTAACTGTATAGCCGTCTTCAAAAACAGGATACAGGGTTTCATCACCGAAGTTATAGCCTGCATTTGCTAAGTTGTTCTCCCAGTCAAAGGACAGTACTGTTGTATCACCGACCTTTTCTTGGTCTGCAAAGTACATTCCTCCATTCCATTTATCAAAGTGATAACCCGGTCGAACTAAATTAGGCAAAACAAGCTCCTGCTTCTCATGCTGAATGTAGTAACGGTCAGGCAGTCCTTCCTCTTCGCCCTCAAGCAAATCTTTATAGGAAATTGTATAATAAGGCTCGAAAAATTTTATTGTGCAGTCACTTTTATGCGTTGAAAACGCCTCAACTATGGGCGTCATACCGTATTCTCCGCCGTATAATACACCCTCACTTTTCGAAGAGGTTGTTCTCACCTGCTGAAGCACGATAGGCGTACTTGTGTTATTAACATAGCCGACTGTCACCGTTGTTTCTTTATTCAGAGCTTCCTGTAATGCCTGCTCCAGTTCTTCCCTAAGCTCCGGATCTTCAGGCATCTGCGCCAGTGCACCTATTAAATCGCCCCTCTCATATGCCATTTTTATTACATTATAAGTACCCGTTATTTCCTCAATTCCCGAAACATCAGCCGTGTTTCTCACTAATTTGGAGATTATCGACACATCACCCAGCGCAAGTGACGCATTATACAGCCAGGGATTAGTAACGTCCTGACCGTAATAACCCACGGTATGGAAAACCTCATATTGCGGCTCGATACGGAAGCTTTCACCCGGCATAATAAGCTCTTTTGAAATATCATAGTTGTTGCTTGCACTCAAAGTGTGATCTGTGCCTGCTGCGACAATTGAGTGGTCATTAACTTGCGCTGCATTAACCACTGAAGAAGAACTTAACGGTAGTGCCGAAGCAGTAAAGCACAATGCAAGAGAGGTTGCAAGAATGCGGTTTCTTAATCTTTTCTTATTCATATATTTTCCTCCTTAAAATATTTTTACTAAATCAGCAATAGAAATTGCTTTTTTACTGTAATTATTATACAATATTAGCAGATAAAATGTTGCATTATTTCCGATATGTCATTGTCCAAATCGGAAATTACAGTCTTTTCACACATAATTGAAGTATAATTATGCTGTATTTATGACGAATTTGCGGAGGGAAAATCAATGAAATTCAACGAAAAGCTGAATGAATATATAGATATTCTGGATTGTACGGCAAAGGAGCTTAGCCGAAACTCGGGCATTTCAACGGCAACAATAAGCCGTTACAGAAACGGTGAGCGTGTACCGGAAATTAATTCCGATGCTTTAAATCAGCTTTGCAGCGCTATTGCTCAGACAGCAAAGCAAAAGCAGATAAAAGAAATCACCTATGATTCCGTAATAGAGAGCTTTCTGAATTGCTCCGACATTGTTACAATTAACAAGGAGAATTTAAGGCAGAATTTCAACACTCTGATTTCTGTTCTGAACATAAATATCAGCAAGCTTTGCCGTGATACAAATTATGACGTTTCAACTGTTTTCCGATTCAGAAACGGCTCTCGTCAGCCGTCAGATCCGATAAAGTTTGCAGACAGTATTGCCTCTTATGTTTCAAAGAAAATGGAAAGCACTTCGGAAAAAGCGGCTGTTGCAGAGCTTATCGGCTGTACTCCCGAGGCTCTTTCAGGCAGTTCCGAGTGCTATGAAAAAGTCAGGGACTGGCTAATCGGAGAACACGAAAAGCACGAGGACAATGTTGCACAATTCCTTGAAAAGCTGAATGATTTTGACTTGAACGAATATATCAAAGCAATACACTTTGACGAATTAAAGGTGCCGTCTGTTCCGTTTCAGTTGCCGACGTCAAAAGCCTACACAGGCATAAAGGAAATGATGGAAAGCGAGCTTGACTTTTTAAAAGCAACCGTTTTATCAAAGTCAGCGGAGTCCGTGATTATGTACAGCGATATGCCGATGGAGGAAATGTCAAAGGATTCCGAGTTCCCGAAAAAGTGGATGTTCGGTATGGCTATGATGCTGAAAAAGGGACTGCATCTGAATATGATACATAACATTGACCGACCGTTCAATGAAATGATGCTGGGGCTTGAAGGCTGGATTCCGATGTATATGACGGGGCAGGTTTCACCGTATTATCTGAAAAATGTTCAGAATAATGTCTTTCTGCATTTCTTAAAGGTTTCGGGAACAGCGGCGCTTTCGGGCGAGGCGATTGTCGGCTGTCACAGTGACGGACGGTATTATCTGACAAAAAATAAAAGCGAGGTTGCCTATTACAGAAAAAGAGCAGAGGCTCTGCTAAACAATGCGCATCCGCTTATGGATATTTACCGCAAGGAAAATTTGGCAGCTCTAAATGCGTTCCTGCTGTCCGATTCGCATATTTCGGGCAAGAGAAGAAATATTCTTTCCTCACTTCCGATTTACACTATGGAAGAAGATTATCTTAAGCGGCTTTTGGATAAACATTCCCTTTCGGAAGCTTACAGACAAAGTATATTATCATATGCCGAGTTTCAAAGGAATGCGGCACAGAAAATCTTGAAAAGTAACGTCATAGAGGACGAAATTCCGATTCTTTCCGAGGAAGAATTCAGGCAATACCCTATGTTGCTTTCTCTGTCGGGAATGTTCTTTGAAAGCGACATTGTTTATACATATGACGACTACCTCGAGCATCTGAAACAGACGGAGCAGTATGCAGAGCATAATAAAAACTATATTTTCAAACAGACCTCTGCTCATACATTCCGCAATCTGCAAATTATTATGCACGAGGGAAAATGGGCGATGATTTCAAAAGGAAAATCGCCTGCAATCCATTTTGTAATTCATCACCCAAAACTCAGAAAGGCAATAGAAAACTTCATTCCGCCTGTGACGGACGTTAATTGTTAATGTTTTTTAATAAAAATTGCCAAGCAATAATCCTATTATAGTGTTTAACCTAAAAATACTAAACTATTTGTTTATTCAGAAATTTTGTAATATCAGTTTCTTTTAGCACCTTGCCCTGCGACACAACTTTTTCGTTTATCACGAGTGCAGGCATACTCATAACGCCGTACTCCATAATTTTTTGCATATCTGTGATGTACTCAACCTCAATATTCAGACCGATATTATTGACAGCTTGCTTTGTATTCTCATACATCTCGTGGCAGGATTTACACCCTGCTCCTAAAACTTTGATACAGCAGATTCCGTTTACAGTTTTTCCGCAACATTCATTTGTATTTTCGCTTACCTCATTTGCAGAGCAAATACAGTTGCAGATACAGGAATTATCTTCCTTTTTCTTTCCGAAATTAAATAATGACATAGTAAAACCTCCAAAAATTATAATAAAATTAACGGTTGTATCAGATTAAAGAAATATCCTACTATTATGATTCCAACCGTACAAATTGCAATGAATATACCGAGAAGCTTCGGTTTTATTGCCTTGCGCAGCATAATCATTGACGGCAGTGACAATGTTGTAACAGCCATCATAAATGACAGGACAACGCCGAGTAATGCGCCCTTTGCAAGCAGTGCCTCGGCAATCGGGATTGTACCGAAAATATCAGCGTACATCGGAACGCCTGCGATTGTTGCCAGTATCACGCCGAACGGATTGTTATCGCCAAGTATCGCAACAATGAAGTCTTCGGGTATCCAGTTATGAATTACCGCTCCTATTCCAACTCCGATAAGCACATACGGAAAAACCTTTTTAGCAGTAGAAACCACCTTCTCCCACGCATATTTCAAACGGTCTTTAAAATGTAATTCCTCCTGTGGAATGTCAATAGCGTGGCCGTTTCGAATAAATTCCTCCACCTGATTTTCAAGATGCAGTTTTTCTATCAGCGTACCGCCTGCTACCGCAATAACAAGACCGAGTAAAACATAAATTACTGCAACCTTCCAGCCGAAAATACTCATCAGCAGTACAAGACTTCCGAGGTCAACCATCGGAGAGGAAATGAGGAATGAAAAAGTTACGCCGAGAGGAAGTCCTGCGCTTGTAAATCCCATAAACAGAGGAATTGAAGAACAGGAACAGAACGGCGTTACTGTGCCGAGCAAAGCGGCAATTATATTCGCCCATATTCCGTGAAATCTGCCGAGTATCTTCTTTGTTCTTTCAGGAGGGAAATAGCTTTGAATATACGAGATTATCAAAATAAGAACACCCAAAAGCACCATTATTTTAATAGTATCGTAAATAAAGAACTGAATGCTGCCGCCGATTTTTTCCGAAGTGTCAAGACCGCAAATACCCAATAACCAACTTATCAGTCTGTTAAGCCACTGCATACCGAGAACTTCGCTTTGAAAAAAGTCCCAAATATTATTAATAATTTGCATAAATATCCTTTCATATTGTTAAATTTAAATTTGTCAATATATTCTGAATTACTTAAACCATACATATATAAATAAGTACGGCTTAACGTTTATTTATGTTCACTAAATATCTACTCAACAATTTTAATTGATTTTGTCACTGCCAACCTTCTTAACAGTATCAAGATATTTTTTAGCTTTATCAACACCATTGGCTGATATAGAATAATGCGTCCACTTTCCTTCTTTTCGTCCGACTACTACGCCGGAATCGCAAAGAATTTTCATATGGTGCGAAAGAGTGGGCTGTGTGATGTTCAGCTCTTCTAGGAGCTTGCAGGCACATTTCTCGCCCGTTGTGAGCAGATTCAAAATACGTATGCGATTTTCGTCGCAGAACGCCTTGAAAATCACAGCGGTTTTCTTCTCATCTAAATTCATACAAGCCACCTCTGACGAAATAATGTCTATTTGAAATTATAATGATTATATTGATATTAGTCAATATGTTTTTGAATAAAAAGTCGGGTGCCCTGACACGCAATTCGGCGATGTGCCACCACACTCAATTCGAGCAGATAGATTATATATTATCAAACCTTCTTTGAACGACTATTTCGCAGCAATTTACTATAAAAAAAGGCTCTATAATAAATGTTGGGGTAACAAATAGAGCCTACAAAAAAT